>CADBKS010000196.1:4636-10121 GCA_902795255.1 uncultured Chloroflexota bacterium | reverse complement strand
CACCACCTTCTTACCTCGGAACAGGATCTCTCCGGTGTCGGGCCTGGCGGCACCGCCCAGGATCTTGATCAGGGTCGATTTTCCGGCACCGTTTTTCCCGGCCAGTGCATGGACTTCGCCCTCAATAATATCCAGATCAACATGATCCAGCGCGGTCACACCGGGATAATATTTGGAGATACCGCGCATTTCAATGATCGTTTTGCTATCCCCGCTGATCATATACACCCCTCATCGCCCGCAGGTTTTCAGCAGGCATATGCATCAGGTCCCAGGAAAGGACAGTCCCGTCCGCGTTATTTTTCAGCGCGGCCTCAAGCAGCGCGGCTGCCTGGTCCGGTTTCACATCGATCACACCGGGGAAAGAAACACATTCCAGTCCGAAATAGACCGGCGTTCCCTCCATCAGACGCATGGAAGCCGCCATTTCCGATTCGATCCATTCCATCGGGACCGCAGTCTCCTTCAGTGCCCGGTATTTTTCGGGTGTGAACCACGGGACGATCTCCGCGGCCCGTTCAAACAGCTTCGTCTCAGACAGTCCGAATTCCTTTTGGATCCCTTCGATCAGGGAAATCGTCTCCAGACGAAGCCCCGCGGGACCGAACGCGTACTGATAGGTCATCGGTTTCACCCAGTCCGCATACTTTTTCAGTTCCGCATAATCGTAACCGACGATTTCCGCGAAAGCCGGAGAGAACAGGTCAAAAGCCAGTTTCACGCCATGAGCGTCCGTGACTTTCCGGACTTTCTTCACGATATCAAGGACCGAATCGATCCGGAAACGCAGGAACTTCCGCAGCGCCGGTTTGTCCGCAAGCAAGGCATCCATCCAGTCATCCGGACGGCCGGAAAGCCCGGCCCGGTTCCCGGACCACTCCCGCAGTTCCCGTTTCACATCATCCAGATCAAGTCCTGCCGCCGCGGCTTTTTCATAACAATGCGGACAGAAGCAGCTGAAGACCAGATCCAGACCGCTCGCAGGAGAAGGAAAGCGGAATTTATCCAGAAAAACACCGTCAAAGGGATAGCGGCTCAGCAGGCTGTCCAGCCCTTCCAGGGCCTTCTGTCTGGCTTCCGGATGATTCGGACAGGAAAACATAAAGCTCTCCGTCACCTCATCCTGCGCGTCCTCCCCCCAGCCAAACCATTTTTTGCAGCCGGCTCCCCGGTCGGTGATGACGGATTCATGCTCATCCTGTCCGGGATAATCCGAGAGAAGGTTGTACCACAGATAAGTTTCCGGGTCCCCGGGACGTTTCTTCCGGGTCACCGCATCGAAAACGGCTTTGTTTTCATAACTTCCGACGATCAGGCCGGATAAAGGCAGCAGAGCGCTGATCTCATCCAGACGTCTGCGCAGCGCCGGCGGATCGAGACTTTCTTCGGATGAATGAGATGTGGAGATCTGAGTAAAGAATTTAAAATCCTTCATGAACCCTCCCCTGTTCTGTTTTTGAAAATTGACATTGGAAAACTGATAACCGGACAGGAACAAACCGCTCATTCCGCAGGGTCATCCTTTTTCGAACGGCACCTTTCACGTTTTGAAGACGGCCTGCGGGAGATCCCGCAGGCCGTTCCGTTCTATTGATTACCAGTCACCCGGGCAGTCTTCGATGTTATCAGCGAAGGTCTTCGGGGTGTTGACCGTAACGCGCTTTTCGATCTCTTCACCGCGGGCAAGGGCTTCGATAGCGTCCATGGCGTCTTCCGCGTTCATTCCGGGGGACTGACAGGCGGTACCGACGATCTTACCTTCTTTCAGCAGTTCCAGTTCGGCAGCGGTGCCGCCAAGCCCGACGATCGGGGTATCTTCCATACCGGATTCTTCCAGGACCTGGACCACACCGGCGGTCATGGAACCGTCAATGGAGAGCACGGCATCGATGTTCGGGAAGCGGGTGACCATATCTTCGGTCACGGCAATGGCTTTCACCATATCCCAGTCAGCATATTCGGAAGCAACGACTTCGATGCCTTCTTTTTCAAAAACAGGAGTCATTTCTTCCCAGCGAAGCGTCACCGCAGGCTGTCCGGCAAGACCGTCGACAACGAAGATCTTCTTGCTGTCTTTGTCTTTGAGGACGTCGGCCATGATCTCCGCAGCGCTGCGGCCGAGATCGCGGTCATCGATGACACGGATACCGGCAACCAGATCCCAGTACTGTTCATCAATATCGTTGCCGATAATGATGACCGGGATACCGGCTTCATGCGCCTTTTCCAGGGCGGGAACAGAGGCAAGCGCATCCAGCGGGCCAAGGATGATGTAGTCGACCTTTTTCTCGATCAGATCCAGAACCTGATTGAGCTGGGTCGCGACATCACCGTCAGCTGAGAGGATCACGGATTCCCAGCCATTGGCTTTGCAGCGGTCCTCAACGTGCTGGATGAACGTGGCATACCACGGCCAGCCGGAGCTGGCAGCAGCAAACCCAACCGTCACGGGTTCATCCGCGTACGCTGAGAAGACGGAAGCGAACATGCTGATCACGAGAACCAGCAAAACACAAACAAGCGTCTTTTTCATTTTCTACTCCTCTTTTTATTTTTGCACTCTCAATCACACGATTGAGCTATTGCCGTATCAAGTGACAGTTTTTTGGCCAGACGGATCCCGTCCTCTGCCGGGGTCCCGTCGGAACGGAGAAAGCTGTAATTCCGGGCCGGCAGGAGCTCTTCCAGGCTGTTCCTGAAGACCCGCTCATAGAACGCATTTCTGAACAGACCGCCGCTTTCCACGATGCAGATACCGGTTTCAGTCCAGAAATTACTTTTCCGATAGACAGAAGCGGCCAGAAGGGCTGTTTTTTCGGCAGCGAGCTTCACGATCTTTCTGCAAAGTTCATCAGAATCAGCCGCTTCCAGAACTGTTTGCGCCCAATCCGCAATCCGGGCCGGATGCAGGGCGGCAAGAATCGCCGCTGCTTCTTCCGGATCGCCTGCAGGTGAAACCTCCCGCAGCCGGCTGAAAAACGCATCTTCGATACCAAACCCGTCGACCCATTCAAGATATTCCCTGATGACCGAGGCCCCGATCCAGTATCCGGAGCCCTCGTCACTGACCGGAGCACCCCATCCGCCCGCCCGGCGGATCATTCCGTTCCGCTCAAAAGAAAGGGCGATCGTCCCCGTACCGGCAACGACACAAATGCCGGGGGCATCCGCGAGTGACCGAAAGAGCATTTCCGAATCGTTGCAGATCAGCATTTTTTCAGGCGGGAAACCCAGCGACTGCATCATTTCACGATAAACCTCCGCATCCTGCCGGGTATCACAGCCCGAGGTTCCCATTACCAGAAAACGTACCGCGTCAGGGATCTCTTCAACTTCGGGCAGAAGCTCCCGCAGTCCGTCACCGATCCGCGTTTTTACGGTTTCGATGCCGTGCGTTTTATAATTTCCCCCGCCGCGTGTACAGCTTTTGACCGCATCCGCGGCACAGTCATAGACACAGAGGCCGGTCTTTGTACCGCCGCCGTCAATGCTGATCAGGTACCTGGCTTCATTGTCCATAATCAGATTCCCGTTTCGTCGACCAGACTGATGCGGCTTTTGATCCCTGACATGCAGAGATCGATCACGCCGCTGACACCGTAATCACCGACATCGGTAAGCAGCAGTTCAGGCATACAGCTGTCCGGAATGCGCGCAAGCGTCAGTTTCCGGATTTCCGAAAGGTCTGATTCGGTCACGTTCGGCGCGCAGACCGCAATCACATCCGGATTCAGCACCGCCGTAAAATTCGTGATCACCCCGGAAAGGATCTGGATAAACAGATCCGATTCCGACGGATCGAGTCCGCAGTTCCGGACCTTCTTTTCGGCAAGCGGACGAAGTTTTATTTCCAGATCGCCGGTCCAGTCCGGGTGGCTGACCGAATGATCAAAATCCGGAACCATAAACCCGTATTCGCCGGCGAAATTATTATAGCCCTTATACAGACGTCCGTTGATAACGATGCCCGCACCGAGACCTTCCGATACATAGAGGAAGATCATATTTCTGCAGCGTTCGGCAAACTCGCGTCTGTAAATTCCGATGGTCATCAGCTTCACGTCATTTTCCAGAAAAACCGGAACATGACAATGGGCTTCCAGCACGGGGATCAGGTCATACCCCTCCCAGCAGGGAACTGTCGGGATCGCGATGATCCGCTGATCCGGGGCGATCACGCCGGGGACCCCCAGCCCGACCGCGGTCAGCTTTTCGGCAGGGATGGTGCTGCGGAGGGCATCGATCAGATCCAGCACCGCGCTGTTGACTTCATCCGGCGAATTCACCGCGGGAGAAACACTTTTCTTCAGGAGGATCTCCCCGTAGTAATCCGCCAGGGCCGCCTCGATCACACCGTTCTGAATAAAGAAAACGATGAAATAGCCGGCTTCTTTATTCACTGTATAACTCGCGGCTTTTCTCCCGATACTGCCTGTTTCATCGGCCGTCCGGCAAACCTCACCGTCCGCCTCCAGCTGGTTGACGATCTTATTCACCGTGGGGATGCTGGCACCTGACAGCCGCGCAAGCTCGACCTTGGTCACAGGTCCGTGGGTCTGTATCAGGTCACGTATCAAATCACGGTTATATCTGCGGATCAGCCCAGGTTTGCCGCTGGTTACCATTCCCCCTCCCCTTTATTAACAAAGTTTATTAATTATAATAATGGCAAGCTTCCGGCTGACAATCTGAAATCTGTCACATTCGGAAATGAAAAATGTAATAATCGATTATGAGAACAGAGCCATGACCGAGCCTGATCATGGCTCTGAACGGATATCCGCACCGCTTTACCCGGTTTTATTTGATATCCTTTAAAACCGGAAATGCCTTTCTGAACTTTTCCGTATCATCAATAAAATCGTAACGGATGACGCCCGCCTCACCGGACAGCACCGCGACCACATCGCCGTTGGGATCGATCACACAGGAGTCACCGCTGTAAAAGGCTCCGTTCATTTCGCCGAAGCAGTTGACGGCAAAGATATAAACCTGGTTCTCGATCGCCCGCGCCCTGAGAAGGGTTTTCCAGTGCTCCGCTCTTTTCGCCGGCCAGTTAGCCGGAATAATGACCGCGTGGACATCCCGGCATACACACCTGAATGATTCCGGGAAACGGAGATCGTAGCAGATAAAGGTGGAAAACGGGATGCCCCCGATCCTGAAAGAGACGGTTTTGCTGCCGCCGGCAAAGTAAAGATCCTCGCCGGAATATGAAAACGGATGGATCTTTACATATTCGGAAATAACGGCACCGTCCGGATCAACGATCGTGTAAACATTCTCGCATTTTTCACCTGCCGGACGGACCCAACCGAAACCGATGGAAACATGGTGCATCACCGCGAGCTGACGGATCCGGCCGAGCGTTTCTTCTCCATGATCGGCGATCAGCTGCGTATTCATGGAGAAACCGGTGAAACTCATCTCCGGGAGCAGAAACAGTTCCGAGTCCGGATCCGCGGAAATGAGTTTTTCCAGGCAG
>CADBKS010000196.1:0-4529 GCA_902795255.1 uncultured Chloroflexota bacterium | reverse complement strand
ACGGCTCTGGACCAGTGACAGTTTCATAGATCCTCCTGTGACTTCTGCGCCGCAAACCGCGGCTGCCGGGTTTTCCCGTTATCCCGCGGCCTTGAAATTGTAAACCGGGCGGATGACGGAACTGAGCGTGACGGTCGGGCCGATGTTATCCAGAATATCGTTCATATTTTTATAGCACATCGGCGCCTCGTCCAGTGTTTCACTGCTGACCGAGGTGGTATAGATCCCGTTCATTTCCCGCTCAAAATCCTTCACGCTGAACCGCTGTTTCGCTTCCTTTCTGCTGAACAGGCGTCCGGCACCATGCGGCGCGGAACAGTTCCAGTCCGGGTTGCCCTTTCCGGTGCAGATCAGGCTGCCATCGCGCATGTTGATCGGGATCAGAAGCCGTTCCCCCTTTTTGGCGGAAACCGCGCCCTTGCGGAGCGTCATCGTTTCGGTCTCAATATAATTATGGACGGTTTCGAAACGGTCGGTCTCCCGCAGCTCCATCCCGTTCAGCAGCTCATCCATGATCGTTTTCCGGTTCAGCCGGGCATACCTCTGAACGAGCTTCATGTCATGAATGTAGTCATCAAACAGCGGACCTTCCACATAAGCCAGCGCGGGAGGGATCTCCCGGTTCGGTTTGGAAGCGGCCCTGACTTTCCGGATCATCCCCGGAATTTCAGTCCGGCGGCCTTCCCGCTTCAGCTGCTCGATCATCGCGGGCAGGTCAGCGGTATCTCTGGTCAGTTCTTCATATCCGGCCTTCTGATAATAAGATGCCACTTCGACACCCAGGTGCCGGCTCCCCGTATGAACGACCAGATATTTCAGGCCGTCATCATCGGTATCGACCTCAATAAAGTGGTTCCCGCCGCCGAGTGTCCCGAGGCTGAGCATGGCGTAATCGTGCCGGATACGGCTGTAACAGCGCAGTTCCGTCAAATCGATTTCCCGATTCACCGGGTGAGGGCGCTGACGCACATTAAACCCGGAAGGGATCTTTTTGTAAATCAAATCATCCAGGCGGTCAAACGAAAGCTCCTGATGTCCGAGACAAACCGTCAGCATGCCGCAGCCGATATCCACGCCGACCAGATTGGGAACGATCTTGTCCCGGATCGTCATGGTGGTCCCGATCGTACAGCCGGCACCCGCATGAACATCCGGCATGATCCGGATCTTTGAACCCTCCGTGAAAGCCTGATCACAGAGCTGCCGGATCTGGGCGGTTGCTTCTTCTTCGATCACATCCGTAAAAACGAGCGCGTCCGAATATTTTCCGTGAATTTCAAGCATGATCTTTTCCTTCTGCGCACCGAATGGCTTCCTGGAGACGCAGGCCGATATCGGCCAGCTCTTCCGGCAGAACTTTCGCGACCCGCCTGTCATAGGTCAGAAGCCCGTTGGTTTCGTCCTCTACATCGGAAACCTGGGTATAGATCGTTCCGCACAGCCCTTTCGGGATCAGCGGGAGCACCTGATCCAGATAAAGCCCGCGGAGGTCTTTCACAAACACGGCACGGTCTTTGTACTGCCGGTACCCGTAAGTTTTTTCCTGATTGAAACTGTGCTCCGGGACCTTCCAGCACCATCCGCCGATCTCCGAGAGCAGCAGCGGTTTTTGCCCCTTTCCGGGATGGAGCTTCCGGAAATAAATATGCAGGCTGTCCACGTCGCTTTTCTGCTGATGGAACCAGCCCGAGGTACTGTCAATAAAGCGGGTATCATCCAGCTTTTTGAGCCGGTCAAAGACATCATCCGCGCAAAACTGTCCCCAGCCTTCGTTGAAGATCGTCCATAAGCAGATACAGGGATGACTGCCGAGCTGTCCGACAGTCTTTTCCATGGAAGCGAGGAAGTTTTCACGTGCTTCCCTGTCCGGATTCAGTTTTCGGTCATCCCGTTTGAGCAGTCCGACGGTCGGAAGCACGGTATCGCGGAAATAATGATATTCACCGCAGTTGACCATGTCCTGGAACACGATCATCCCGAGCCGGTCGCAGTCATAATAAAACTGTTCCGGTTCGATTTTGATATGTTTCCGCAGGGTATTAAAGCCCAGCGCTTTCATGGCACTGATATCCCGCTCAAATCCGCCGGGATCACCGGGCGTATAGATCCCCTCCCGCCAGTACCCCTGATCCAGCAGACCGTGGAAGTAATAAGGCTTTCCGTTCAGGCAAAGCCGCGGGAGCCCGTCCACGGTCTCCGCCGAAAGGGTCCGCAGGGCAAAATAGGAACGGACCCTGTCTTCCCCGCTTTGGATCTCGAAAGAATACAGGAAAGGGTCTTCCGGGCTCCAGTATCTGGGAGCCTCCGGTGAGACCCGGACGGCCCCGTCCCGGACAGGCAGGCTTTTCCCTTCGAAAAGGAGCGTCCCCTCACCGATCCCTTCCGCCCGGATCAGCACCCGGTCCCGTTCAATCCGGACCGACAGTGAACGGATATACTGTTCCGGGACCGGCTCCAGCCATACCGTCTGCCAGATCCCCGAAACAGGGGTGTACCACATGCCGCCGCGGTCGATCTTCTGTTTTCCCCACGGATGGCGGTGAGAGACATCATTGACAACCCTAACCGTCAGCGTGTTTTCACCGGGGATCAGCACGTCCGTTATGTCGGCTGAGAACGAATAATAACTCTCCTCATGATGACAGACGAAATTCCCGTTCACATAAACATCCGCAAGACGGGAAACAGCACCGAAATGCAGCAGGATCCTTTTTCCGGCCCAGGTTTCCGGAATGGTGAAGGACCTTTCATAAACCATTTCTTTCCCGTATTCGGGGACCCATGTCATTTTTGAAAGGGGACTCTCCGGGCAGAACGGAACCATGATATCCGAGGTCCGGCCTTCCGAAGTCAGTTTCCAGGCGCCATTAAGGCAAAGCCACGCGTCCCGGACCATCTGCGGCCGGGGATATTGATTCCATGAAATTTCTGCGGGACTGATACCCGGCTGTTTCGGCGTTATTTCCATCACATACGGTCCTTATCTACGCGAATTTTTCAATCCAAAGGTAGCAGTCTTAGGACAGACCGGTCCCGGTTCCCATGAATTCCGACAATTCATGAGCCGATTCGGACAACAGACCGCCGGACGGTTCGACTGAAATATCGCTGCACACTCTTTTTCGGTAACCCCTTCTATTTATTATATCGAATTCCCGAAAAGGACAGACAGAAAACCCTGCGCATGAATCTGTGTTGATAGACGGTATATCTACAAAGGGCATGATCATCGCTTCGGCATGATTCGAAGATAGTGATGCAAACAAAAGAATAATTCGCAAAGCCACAAAAAACTGATGGATCCTTGTCAGCTTTTTTCGCACATAAAGATGGGGGGAAACCTGCGGCACTCCGATTCTCCTCATTTTGGTTTTTCCCCGTCATAGTGAATAAAGTTGGTTTTGTCTGTTATCTGCCCCTATATTATGTATGACTGAGCTGAAGTTGATTTTCATTTTCCCAGTAATAATCCAGAAAATAGCCGCACCGTTATTTCTGAGTCATAACCCGCCATTTGGCACCCGCAATCTTTTTTCAATCTAATGTTTTACTGAACACTTAGCCAAAAAGCTGGTCTGACTCCGAAAATTGTATCAAAAAAAACATTTCCATGTGTCAGAGCATCACCATTATATTCGACAAAAACGGCATCCGTACTGCTATATCCCGGAGAGCGAAGCCACCATCTGGATTTTCCGGTTTCTTTATCTGCAAATACCCCTTTTGCTTTTGCAAATGCAGACGCTTCACATACCCGATCAGACATAGAGTGAAAATATTTATTTACTTCGTCAATGCTCAACAGAAAAATAAAATCAGCAGTATCCGGGCCGCCAATTGTTCCATAATCCGGATTATTGGGATTGCTGAGTGTAGTTTGAATAATACGGGCTTTATCTGACATACTGAAAGCGCTGTTATAGAACTCATTGTTTAGCCAGGCACGCAATGTACAGCCTGACCAGGTTTGCCCATTCGGGTTTATTATTTCATGGTAAGGTTTTACATCCAGCACATACTTACTAATGATCAGTGCGCGGCTGTTTTCTGTTGCTATAACCAGCCACTCGATGCCCTCCCTGCCATCACTTAAATCATTGTTTTGCTCATATGTACCAAAGACAATTTCTTCTCCGACTTTCAGACTTCCTGATACATATGGCAGTTTAGCAGGTGTGCTGGACGGTTCCATCGTCAGTGTAGGAATTCTTGTCGGCGTATTCGTTGGCATTGGCGTTATGGTGGGTGTTGCGGTCGGTATCGGTGTTGGCTCCGGCTGAAGAGAAGAAATTATTCCCGGTAACAACAGAAAAGCCAAAAGCCCTCCAACCATCACAAGCAACGAACTGACCAATATCTTTCCCTTAGAAGATTTTTTCTGTCTGGATTTTTTTGATGTCATCGAAAGGTGGGGCTGTATTTTGGATGATGTAATTCTGATACTAGGATCAGATAGTGCATTTTTAAAATCGAACATCCGCTGCCAGCGGTCGGGAATGTTGAGAGCCAGAGCCTTCATCAAAGCCGCT
>CADBKS010000195.1 GCA_902795255.1 uncultured Chloroflexota bacterium | reverse complement strand
GCACATATTCAGGTCCGGCAGCATGCTCCCGATAAGCATTATGCTAAAGCTCTTCGGCTCCACCTGCTTAGCAGGTGGTTTTCTCTACCATGAAAAAAAGCCGGTACACCTGTATATGATGCAGGTGTACCGGCTCCAATCATCAGGGAGCAGCAGTCTCTTCCGCACGCAGCGGAGTTATCCGGCTGCCGGAACCGGCTTTACAGCAGTTCGTGATATTTCCGGATGTAAAGGGCCTTGACGCCCAGCACCAGGGCCATATATCCGATAAGGATCCCCGCAAGATAAGCGAAATAGATCCCCGGCAGCGGTGTCATCCCGAAGGCACGGGAAAGCGGCGAGAACGGGATATATGTGGCCGCCAGCATTCCGAGGGTGCTGATCAGCGTTACCGACTTTGCCGCCCGGCTCTGAATAAACGGGATCTTTTCTGTCCGGATCAGATGAATGACGAGTGTCTGGCTCCAGATCGTTTCAATGAACCATCCGGTCTGGAATACGGATTCGTAAAGCTCCCGGAGCGCGGGCGCTCCGAGCTGCGGGAAAAGCGTCCCGTCGGTAAAGAGCGGACAGATGATGAAATACATGATCACATAGGTCAGGATATCGAACACCGAGCTGGTCGGGCCCATCCAGATCATAAAGCGGCTGATGGAGGACGCATCCCAGTTTCTCGGCTGCTTCAGATAATCATCATCCACGTTATCCCACGGGATCGCCGTACAGGAGATATCGTAGATCAGGTTCAGCAGCAGCAGCTGCAGGGAAGCCATCGGCAGAAACGGCAGGAAGGCACTGGCCGCCAGAACAGAGAACATGTTCCCGAAGTTCGATGATGCGGTCAGCTTGATATATTTGATCATGTTGGCATAAGTCTTCCGGCCTTCGATCACGCCGTCGCAGATCACATTCAGATCCTTTTCCAGCAAAACAACAGCCGCGGCCTCCTTGGCGATATCCACAGCGGTATCCACCGAGATCCCGACATCGGACTTCGTCATGGCCGGGGCATCGTTGATGCCGTCACCCATATACCCGACCGTATGGCCTGCTTCCCGAAGAACTGTGATCACGCGCGCTTTCTGCGCGGGGGAAAGCTTGGCAAAAACGGTGATCTCCTCTGCCGCTTTCAGCAGTTCAGCGTCATCCATCGCGTCCACATCGGACCCGAGCAGTGTTCTTTCGACATTCAGCCCAACCTGGCGGCAGATGCTGACGGCCACTTTTTCATTATCACCCGTCAGGATCTTCACGGTGATATTATGGTCATGCAGGGCCCTGAGCGCTTCGGCTGTCGTTTCCTTCGGCGGATCCAGGAAGCCGAGAAAACCGAGCAGCACCATATCCGACTCATCGGCTACGGAGAATTTCCCGACCGGCGCAGGGTTAGTCTTCTGAGCCAGGGCGATCACGCGCAGCCCCTTGGCGTTCAGTTCATCGGAACGTTCCTGCACAAAATCGATCACGTCCTGCGTCAGCGGGACGACCTTGCCGTCAAGGTCTGCCCAGCTGCAGCATTTCAGCATTTCCTCCACAGCACCCTTGGTGATCAGCTGCGCCTTGCCTTTTTTATCGGCGACAACAACGCTCATGCGCCGGCGTTCAAAATCAAACGGGATCTCATCGACCTTTTCGTAGTTTTCCCGGATATCCTGAGAACCGAATTCATCCTGTTTTTCAATAATGGCGACATCGATCAGGTTCTTCAGCCCGGTCTGGAAATAGCTGTTCAGAAAGGCGTGACGCAGCACCCGCGCGTCCTCATTTCCCCGCAGGTCCAGGTGGACTTCCAGAACGACCCGGTCCTGGGTCAGCGTTCCGGTCTTATCTGTACAGAGGATATCCATTGAGCCGAGATTCTGAATGGCGTTCAGGTTTTTGATGATCACTTTCTTTTCGCTCATCGCAACAGAACCGCGGGCAAGTGCCGTTGTAACGATCATCGGCAGCATTTCCGGTGTCAGACCGACAGCCACGGAAAGCGCGAACAGCACGGCCTTCATCCAGTCGCCTTTGGTAAACCCGTTGACGAAAAGAACGATCGGGACCATGACCAGCATGAATCGGATCAGGATCCAGGAGACCGCATTAACACCCTTATCGAATGAGGTCTCGACCGGTTTCGCGTCCAGCTCTTTCGCGAGGCTGCCAAGCATCGTATTGTTCCCAACCCCGATCACGATCGCGCGCGCACTTCCGGAGATCACGGTCGATCCCATGAAAGCCACGTTCGGGAGATCCGTGACCGGTACCTTGTTGTTCTCACAGATCGGGAACTTTTCGACCGGCTCGCTTTCTCCGGTCAGCGAGGACTGACTGATGAAAAGGTCTTTGGCCTCCAGGATCCGGACATCGGCCGGGACCATATCCCCGGCGCTCAGCCAGAGGATATCACCGCAGACGATCTCATCGATCGGGATCTCCTGCTTGCCGGTTTCGACCCGTTCCACGCAGGCTGTGTTCGTGATCATATCCAGCAGCTTTTCCGCCGCGTCACCGCTGCGTGTTTCCTGCACGAAACGCAGCACACCGCTGATGATCACCATGGCCATGATGATGATCACGGTCGTAAAATTCTTTTCACCGTCCGCGGCAAAAATAATGTCAGTAAAGGCGGAAACAGCCGCCAGTCCGATCAGCACCAGGGTGAACGGATTGATGAAAGAATCCCAGATCCGCTTGAAGACCGAGACCTTTTTGCCGCGGTCAACATGATTCTTCCCGTATTCGTCTTCAGAGTCTTCGACACCCTCGCTGTCAAGGCCGCGGTCGGATGAGAAAAAAACCGCATAAAGTGTCGCGGTATCGTAGGATGCGTAGCGTGCGAGTTTTTTTATCATCTTCGCATTGCGCTCGCGGTCCAGTTCTTCTTTGGTTTTCTGTTTTTTATTGAGATTGATATTGAAGATCATTTCTGTACCTCCTCTGTTTTCAAACATGGTCCGGCTCCGGTGCCGGGAAAGCATCCCGGATCTGAAACAGACCTGAATCAATAAGAAGGACAGTGCCCGGCCGGAAGTTCAGCTGTGTACGGACACCGTAAACACACAGATTTCGGACCGTCTACCGTGATAAGAATCATCGGATTCAGCACTGCCGTATTGTTCGCTGTCCATACATAACTCCTTCCTTTATAATAAAAAAAGCCGCCGCAAAACACTGCGATGGCTGTTAAAACGATCAAACAGGCCGTATTCAATCGGCCGGCGGGAGATACAGCTCACCGCAGGCAGCCATCTTAATATTCAGTTGTGAACTTAGAAAGCACTCCATGATGTTCTGTTCCCCATATATAAGCCGCGGCATCATAAAACGATGCGCCGTAAAAAAACATTGATAAATTTATTATATTACAAAATAATCTAAAAACAGGTAAGCGTTTAAGACAAATTGTGATAAAAATTCCGCTGCCCGCCGGCTTTCAGGATCTCCGGCAGAAGTAATTCCGCAGCCGCAGCAGTGCGTACGCGATCCCGACAGAGGCAGCCGTCATGACCGGAAGGCTGATATACCACATTCCGCCGCGGTTGAAACCGTAAAAATCGGGCCAGCGGTTGGAAGCAACAGCCATGACAATATAAACGGCACCGTAAAGGAGCGTCGGAAGCACCCCCAGCGGCAGATATTTCAACGGGATCTCCGGTCCTTTTTCGACGAGCACAAAAGTAATGATGCACAGCAGCGGGTTGATCAGATGCATATACAGAGAGCTCCCGACAAACATCGTCCCGTATCCCATGGTCGGCCCCAGGAAAAGCAGTACCGTCATCAGGGTGAGCGTGATGGCCGAGGTCCCGACAAATTTAAAAACCGCCGTTCCGACCGGCACCGGTTCCCCGTTCCGCCACAGGCTGCCAATACAGAAGCATATCAGGCAGACCGAGGCAAGTGCTGCCAGTATATTGGAGTCGACCGTGAAAAAGCGGAAAGCCCGGGAACCTGAGACGGCCATATTGCCATCCCCTCTGCTGATGAAAAAGCGTAGGACACTCACCGCAGTCAGCACAGCGTTTGCGATGTTGCAAATCAATGAAATGATCGTTTCTTTTTTTGTCATAATTACTCCGGATAAACCAAATTATATCGGAAACTTCGCCAAAAGATCCGTATTAATGAAGGGCTCTTACAACAGGATCATTCAGGTTTGCCGGTCCGCCGGAAGACTTCCGGGCGATACCACATTTTTGTGGAAAAGTCAACGGACAACATTGTCACTTTTTTTCCTGTTCCGGATGCTGTACACTCTGTTTTAAGTCTGATAAAAGACTGCGGGGTGTTTACCGCCGCGTCCCGTGACAGGGGCCGGAAAGAATGAAACCATTACAGGATCTGCCAGGGAAAAATCCGGAGAGCCATGCTGAAGAAAACGAAGAAAAGAAATTATATTTCACCGGCCGCCGATGAAACACCGGCAGCAGATGAACGCTTTTTTTTCTATGCGGAAGACCCGGAATATTACCCTGCGGAAACCGTCGATGATTTCAGCACGGACCCGATCGAATTTGAAGACGCTGCGGGAACCCTGGCGGAGGACATGGATGTCCTGTTCAACATGACCGCTGTTTACAACCGCCGTTCCCCTCGTTTTCTGAGCACATCCGCCAAACTTCTGGATCTTTTCAAAGACCTTGCGGGATGCTGTGTGGCGAAAGCCGCACTGGAGAAAAAGGGCGTAAAAATGCAGGGACTGGAGGCGCTTTCCATCCCTGATATTTTTCGCATGGCATCATTTAATTTCCGAAAATGCCACGCAGCTTTCACCGAGCTTTCAATGCAGCCGGATACCGTGAACTGCCGGGCGGTCCTGGATCTGGAGCGCCGCTGGTTCGGCGTGCTGGAACGTCTGCATTCTACACAAGAGAAAATCGACGCGATCCGCTCCGGTAAGATCAGTGCAGATCAGATTCTGAAACGCTCCGGATATTTCACGCAGGACCGCTGTACAGCACAGGGAAACGTTATCGGGCATAAGCCACTGGGGAAAAAGATCAAACCGTCATTTCCGCTCCCGCGTGCATCTGCTGCCGAACGGGCCGCCCGTACCTCCGAGACTGTACGTTCCGGAGCAAAACCTTTTCCGCTGCTCGAATTGCCTTTTTCATTTACCGATTCTTTTCCTGAGCTTCCCGGTCTGCAAGCGGCGGCTGAATTGATCAGAACGAAGGCTGAATCCGAAAACAGTGAACTTTCCGAAGAAGAAACAGAAAATCTCTGCAGAATATGGGAACGCTATACGGGGGAAACAGCTCCGGGCCGGCCCGGTGATAAAGATCTGTTTCCCGCTCCAGCTAAACCTGCGGAAAGGAAAAAGAAGAGGAAAAAAAGATGAACGGGATCACCCGAATTCAGCCGAAAACAGCCGTTTCCGGCTCTCTTCAGGTTAATTCCGTCCGGTTTTGTGAAGCCGTCTTTATCCTTGAGGCTTTATCCGCGAGAGCATTCCTCTACTATATGAGCTCACTTTGATAAGCACATGGCAGTCGAAAGTGAGTGCTTCGCAAGGCGCGGCCCAATCGTTCGTATGTTTGCATAAGCTACTTGCC
>CADBKS010000194.1:3428-8996 GCA_902795255.1 uncultured Chloroflexota bacterium | reverse complement strand
CTCCGGTGCAGGGAGATCCGGAACTTTCCGGATTCTTTCCGAATGGACAGCTTTTCCTATGACCGGGAAAACGGGATCGTCCGCTACGGTTTCAGCCAATGCCCCAACGCGGAATTTGCAAAACGCCACCACATGGAGGATGTGCTGCCGGTGATGTGCAACTGCGACCACATTGCCATGCGGAAACTGCATGCCTGCCTGCTCCGGGAAGGGACCTGTATTACATCAGAGCGCTGCGATTACTGCATCGTCGGGGACCGTCATCCGCTGGCTCAAGAATATGATCTGGTGAAAAAACCGAACGGGCTGCTGGTCAGTGTAAGGAAGGAGCGGCAATGATCGCCGTACAGCTGATCCTGTTCTGTGCCCTGTTCACCCTGCTGGTAAAGGCGGCTGTTGGAAACAGTGCCCTGAACGGACTGTTTTTCTATCCAAAGCCCGTTCAGGAAAAAGTTTACGAACTGGGGCTGACGGACCGGGAGACCGTGGAGAAGAAAAAGAAACGGTTCATGCCGCTGTTTTTTGCGGTCATGGGTGCAGCCCTGCTGCTTATCATCGGGCAGTGGAACAAAGTCCGGAGCTTCAAAGAAGCGTACCTGCAGGCACTCCTGTTTCTTGAGGTCATGAACTTGTATGACGGCATCATTATCGACAGGCTCTGGGTCGGGCACAGTCCCTTCTGGATCATTCCGGGAACGGAGGGCATTCCCTTTGTGCAGACATGGCGGCAGGTGCTGAAAAAACGCTGTTTCCTGTCACTGATCTGGATCGCCGGCGCGGCAGCTGTAGCCGGACTCGTCATGCTGATATGGCGGTAAACCGCCGGAAATTCCGGGCACAGGCATAAAGGGCGGAAAACGTCCGGTTTTTATAAAAATAATGATTTATTATCCGGATTACGATTCCATGCTAAAATAATTAGTTATAGCTAACATCGTTTCAGGGAGACGCACGGACAGATGCCTAGAGACAAGACCGTCAGTCACATCAAAATCATGCAGGCAGCAAAGGATGAATTCATGGAAGCCGGATTCGAGAAAGCGTCCATGCGGAACATCGGTGCACGCTGCGGACTGACGGCTGCGGCGATCTACCGACACTGCAGCAGCAAAGAGGACCTTTTTGACCGGCTCGTTTCACCCGCAGTTGAGCGGATCGACCGGTGGATCGAAGCGCATATTGCCCGTTATATGGAAGCTGTCCGGGAGCAGGATCACATCCGGTGGCATGATTCAGAGATCGACATGATGCGCGAGGTCATTTATCCGCATATGGAGGATTATTACCTGCTGCTGACAAAATCACAGGGAACAAAATACGCGGACTTCCTGCATGACCTGACGGAACGCCATCAGGATCATCTGATGCGGTACATCCCCCTGCTTCGGGAGCAGGGGCTCGCGGTTTCAGACATCAGACCGGAAGAACTGCATATCCTGCTCACCGCATATACGGCTGCCATGTTTGAACCGGTGGTCCATAATTATTCCCGGGATGAAGCACTGCGCTGCCTGGATAAAGTGGAGGCCTTTTTTCTGCCCGGCTGGAAACAGCTGATGGGCTTTTAACCGGAAAATTGATCACAATGAAGCAAAACGGATCCGGTTTTGCCGGGAAGATCCGAAAAGCAAATCGCCTGCCTTCTGACGGAAGACAGGCAATGGTCTTAAATAGAGGTCAGTAAACAAAAACAATATTTGTTAGCTAACAAATCACAGCGGTCCGCACCCTTACCGAGCGTCCCGGTCCGTTCGAATTTTATCCCGGGCAGATTTCCGTAGACACGGTCGTCATTTTCACAATAGATCTTCGTCAGCTCAGGACAGCCGAGCTCCGCGAGAAAGCGGCAGTAAGGACAGGCCGTGATATCCATCCGGTATTCATTCTTTTTCTTCGGATAGTAAACATTTTTAAATCCGTTTTCAGTCCCGAACATTCTTTTGGTCAGCGGGTCCCAGATCCGGAGAAAAAGTGCCGGCATTCCGGGTATCCTCATCATTCCCGCGATTTTCCGTCCCATCGGTTCCGTATTCGCGATCGCCGCGTCTTCAATGATGCGGTAAGCCATCTCCTTCCCGATGGCCTCCTTCAGCGTCAGATAAACCGCCGCAGCCGGAAAGATATATCTGTGTGTATGAAAACACAGCCCTTTCGGAAGTGAACTGTACCGGTCCAGTATTTCCGCAAGCCTGTCCGAAGCCTTCTGCCAGAGCCTGTCACTCTGCTCCTTTGGCAGGGCTTTATCCATTTCAGCCCTGATAAATTCTTTTGTTTTCAGGATTTGTTCTGCTGTTTTCATCCGTTATTTCCTTTCCGGCCGGCCGCTCATTCCGGCAACCTTCCGTCAAGCTCTCCGGTCCTGTTCATTTCCTTCAGCAGGACCATCCCGAGGAGCAGCACCAGCGCGTGCCCGAAGGATTCCGTTCCGTGATCCAGCTGGTTCAGCGGCCACGGCAGGAGCGCCAGCAGATTTCCGACCACACCGGGCAGCATCATCGGGCTGCAGAATGTGGCAAGGATCCTTTGGCCGGTATTTTTCAGCGGGATGATTTTCTTCCAGACCAGCACAGCCATAACGACGGTCAGTCCCAGGTCGCAGAGTATATAGGCCGCGGCCATTCCCGGGCCATTCGCGTAAAACACACGGTTCGCGATGTCCGCCACCTGCTGCATGTCTCCGAAAGCGTCGTATGTATATTTGAAGATCAGCGCCTGCGTCATAAACATCGCATGCACCCACGCCCAGGTTACCGTACCGGTGATGTAAGCGACACGGAACAGCTTCAGCCATATCCGGTTTCTGTCATCCGCCCGGCAGGTGATATGGATCTTCAGCAGGCCATACATCCCGTGGAAACCCATGTAATACAGCAGCGTCCCTACAAGGCCGCAGAGAATACTGGCGACCATCCGCCATTCTGCCATCTCAAGATAAGCAACTTTCACGAACAGGCCGAGGGTTTCCGTTGTCTGCCCTTTTCCGGTCGCGGCAAACAGGAAATCCCCGCATACATAAAGCAGACATCCGATAATGCCGGCTGTCAGCAGTTTCACTGATTTTTCATAAAATTCATTTTTTATCATTTTCGTTCAGCTTCCATACTTCAATATATACACGAATTTTTTCAGTGTTTTGATCCCGGTAAACGAACGCAGGGACCGGACCGATCACCGTCATTTCTCCCAAAATCGTTTGATTTCACTGTAAAAGCGTTCCGGGAACATCAGCACAAGCTCCGCGTGCTCAAGTCCCTTGAATTCCCGCACCACTGTCTGCGGATACGTTCTGCAGACATAGGCGATATCAGCCTTCCGGGCTTTTTTCTCCTGTTCGCCATACCAGTACTCAATTTCCGTATCCACCGCGGTTACGGGATCCGGCATCGGATAGTTGTTCGTTGACCAGAAAACATTGTAGATCGTCCGGGAGGTGAACCGGTTCTTTTCAAAATCGAAGATCTTCCGGTAATGTTCCTCCGGATCCTCGCCTTTCGGCGTCCACCGCTCCGGAGGCATGGCCAGCTTCATGACCGTATAGGATTTGGTGGCCAGCATTATTTCAGCCCAGTCCCGCAGCGCGATCAGCCGGCAGATCCACCGGGGATACGGATACGGCGTGATCCCGGCATCAATGACCGCTTTTTTCACGGGGATGTTCTCCGTGGCCAGAAAGCGCACCGTACTCGCACCTCCCATTGAAACCCCGTACATCAAGTCGACCCCGGTGACCCCTTTGTTCCGCAGAAAAGCGGCGGCATCCCTGACGTTCTTTTCGATCGATACGAATTCCGTGCCCTGCTCATCATGTCCGTCGGCAATAACGAGATAAACATGAAAATCCTTCGCCACCGCTTCAGCGGAAGCCTTAAAGACCCACCACGGCTCTGCCGCGCACTGGAACATGACAAAAACGCGGCTGTTCGACGTTCCGAATTCATATACCTTCATGATCCGGCAGCTCCTTTCCCGTAAATGATCCTGTGATCATCCTTTCCGCGCAAGGACCGTGATCCACGGTTTGGAAGGATGGTGATCGGAAGTGACCGCGGAAAACCCGGCCTTCCGCAAAGCCGCTTCAATCTGTTCGGCGGTATAGAGCTTCATCCCCTCAATGATCTTCTCATATTTCAGGCCCTCAGGATCCATGCCGTCGGATTCATTGCAGATCAGGAAATAACCACCGGGCTTGAGGATCTTCGCGGCCTGTCCGAAACATTTTTCGAGCCCGGGCCAGAAATAAACCGTCTCAAAGGCAGTCACAAGATCAAACGCACCTGCCGGGAGACGCAGATCCGAGACGTCCCCCTGCTGAACAGTGCAGCGTCCTTCCGCTATGGCCTTTTTGTTATGCTTTTCGGCCTTCGCGACAGAAATATCCGAATAATCCACAGCTGTCACATGGACACCAGGGTACCGCCGCAGCAGTTCACCGGCGTTCCGTCCGCCGCCGCAGCCCAGGTCCGCGGCTTTCGACGGGCTGAATTCAGGCAGATGTGCCATTCCCCAATCCGCCATGCGGGAATGCCCGGAATTCATCGTCATCACCATGATCTTCCCCAGAAAACCCTGCGGTTTCCGGGTCTGCGCAAAAAAGTCCGTAAAAAATCCCATATTCTCCTCCGTTCCGGTATTTACGGGTAAACCCCCGCCCCGCTAATCCTTATCCGGATCATACCGCAGCCGGTATTCACAGCAGGACGCGCCTTCCGGCAGCGCTGAATTCCGCTCATAGCGGATATGATGGAACCCGCGCGCGTATTCTTTATCCATATGTCAGATGCAGAGAACGGCCTCCTCCGCGCCGGCCTTTCGCGCCAGTTCATGATACGGGCAGGAAAGGATATCAACGCCGTACATTTCGGGCGGTTCGGAAACGATACGACGTTTGTATCCGAGTTTTTCACCGCTCATTTTATCCATAATGCCGCCCACATTTTTCCAGATAAGACGGTCCGCGCCAGGTATGCAGGTAATACAGTGAACGATTCCGGCAAAACGCCTGCCCATAAGTTCCCCGTACGCATTCAGAAGTGCCGCGGCATCTTCCCCGTTGTCCCGCAGAACCCTGTACAGCGCGGCAGCCGGCAGTACCATCGCCCCTTTATGCTTTTTCAGATCCGGATCAGCCCGCAGTCTTTGATATTCCAAACCCGCTTCCTTCCAGATCTCCGACACCCGGGACGCCCCGAACTTCTCAGTCAGCGTTTTCCGGAACCCCCGGTAAAACCATTTCCGATCCAGCGGATTCATCGGCATCTCCGGTTCCCGGCAGGACAATACGGGCTTTTCAATCTCACTTCCGGCAGACAGCTAATACCGCTTTTTCCATTTTCCATAAAGCAACCACTCCGGCCTGTAAGTTACAAGATGCTAACCTATAGACTTTTTTATGGGCCTGCACAAAAACAGGCCCTGAAATTCTTTTTCGATAAAGGATCCGTGATTTGCGCCGGCAAAACAAAAGCATACTGTCAGAACGGCAGCCGCACGCACACCGCTGCGAAACAGGCCGCCCGCTCCAAGAAACACGGAATCCCGGACATTTTTACAAAAGCAATAGTTAGTTAT
>CADBKS010000194.1:0-3382 GCA_902795255.1 uncultured Chloroflexota bacterium | reverse complement strand
TTTTACAAAAGCAATAGTTAGTTATTATTAACTATCTGCTGCTTATTATAACATCTTTATGAATATTTTCAAAAATTCCGTAATAAAAAACGCCGGTCCCGCTGCAGCAGACAGGAGCAGACACAAAAATGAGCACAATACGGGAGCAAAAAAATACGGGTGTACCGAATTTGGGCACACCCGTATCAGGTGTTTGTGCACCGGTTTATCCGGGCTCAGTCTTTGCGGTCAAAATGGGTGCGGTCGGCGAGTACCGAGATCACCAGGAGCGTTCCGAGAATGATCGTCTGGTAGTAGCCGCTGATCCCCATCAGGTTCATTCCGTTTTTCAGAATGCCGAGGATCAGGGTCCCGACGAGTGTCCCGTAAACCGTCCCGATCCCTCCGGCCATGGATGTCCCGCCCAGAAGGATCGCGGAGATCACGGTCGTACCGGTATCACCCGCGATGATCGGCGAACCGGTATTGATGCGCGAGGTCAGGAGGATCCCGGCGATGGTGGTGCAGAAGGCCCCGATCACATAAACGGAAAGGACCAGGGCATTCGTATTCAGTCCCGCCAGCCAGCTGGCTTCCGGATTCCCGCCCACCGCATAATAACAGCGGCCCAATGTTGTCCGGGTCAGGAACCAGTTTCCGATCAAAACAAACAGGATGAAGACGATCGCTGCAAAGGGAATACCCAGGATCCGCTGATCGGCAAGATGGGCAAAGACCGGATCGATCCCGCTGTGGGAACGGCTGTTGGAAACCGCGAGCGCGATCCCCTTGATCAGCGTCATCATTCCCAATGTGGTCACAAACGGACTGATGCCGACACGGGTGATCAGCAGTCCGTTCAGCAATCCGATCACAAGTCCGGCAGCGACAGCCGTCAACACACCGGCCGCTGTCCCGAACTTCGGCTGCATCATGATCACGATGACCGAAGTCAGCGCAATCTGGGAACCGACGGAAAGGTCGATCCCGCCGGTCAGGACGATAAAGGTCACACCGACCGCAACGATCCCGTCGGTCGCGACCTGCAGCAGCACATTGGAAAGATTGCTGGGCTTCAGAAATTCGGTCGTGAAGAGGCAGGCACAGAGCAGCAGGACAAGCAGAATGACGATCGAGCGCTTTTCAAGCAGAAAATTAAAAATCTTTTTCGTATTCATTGCTCATCCTTTCTTCTGCCAGATCACCGAAGCCGCGACCGTCACCAGGAAGATGAGCCCCTTGCAGATCAGCTGCATCTCATAGGCTGTGCCGGAAAGCGTCATAGCGTTGGAAACGACATAAAGCAGCAGCGTCCCGGCAAAAGTCCCGATCACGGAGCCTTTCCCGCCATACAGACTGACGCCGCCAAGCAGAACGCAGGTGAGCACATCCGTTTCCTGCCCGAATCCGAAGGAAGGATCCAGGTTCTGCGTCCGGGCGGCGATCATGATGCCGCCGATCGAGGCGGTCACACCCGAGATGATATAAGCCAGCACCCGGACTTTCCCCACATTGATGCCGGAAAGTTCGGACGTGTTCGGGTTTCCCCCGGTGGCATAAAGCTGCCGTCCGAAGCGGGTCAGCGAAAGGATCAGCTGCCCGATGATGGCCACCGCAAGGAAAATGAAGATCGGGAAGGGGATCGTACCGATCCTGCCTTTGCCGATGAACTCCAGCGGTTTATACATGCCTTTGATGGTGATATGCTGACCGCGGGTATAAACAAGCGTAATGCCAAGGATCACATATTCCATCCCAATGGTCGTAATGATGGAACTGGTCCGGTAACGGCCGACGATGAGACCGTTCACAAGCCCTGCCAGCGCACCGGCGGCCAGCGCGGTCAGCACGGTCAGGATCGTCCGGGGAAGATCCGTCGGGGACATTTTCAGCGTGATGATCGCCGCCAGCCCCATCATGGAACCGACGGAGAGATCAAAGGTCCCCGCAATCATGGCAAAGGTCATGCCGACCGCGATGATGCCGATCATCGAAGCATTGCGCAGAATGTTGGTAATGTTGCGGAAGGTCAGGAACTGCGGAAAGAGGACCGCGAAGAGCGCGGAAAAAGCCAGCAGCATAAGCCACGGGACATTATCGCGCAAGACGGCTTTGATATGGCTGTTTTTCTTCATGGATCACCTCCCCGTTCCCGACGCGTAAGCCATCAGCGTTTCTTCATCAACGCTGCCGTACGTGAATTCCGCGTCCTGCCTGCCTTCATGCAGCACCAGAATGCGGTCGCAGACACTGAGCAGTTCCGGGAACTCCGAAGAAACAATGATGACGCTGACCCCCTGGCCCGCCAGTTCCTCTACCAGGCGGTAAATATCCGCCTTGGCCCCGACATCGATCCCGCGGGTCGGTTCATCCAGCAGCACGACTTTCGGAGCAGTCGCCAGCCATTTTGAGATGACGATTTTCTGCTGGTTCCCGCCGGAAAGTGCAGAAACGAGCGTCCGGATCGACGGCGCCTTGACACCCATCCGGCTAAAAAGCTCTCCGGCTGTTTTGCGCTCCGCACTCATTTTGCGGAACGCTGTATGCAGGGATGCCATGTTGATGTTGTCGGAAATATTCATGGAAAGGACCAGCCCCTGCAGCTTGCGGTCCTCCGGCGCCAGGGAGACCCCGCGCCGGATCATCTCCGGGACCGAAGGATGCTCGACCCGTTCGCCGTCTACAATGATCTCCCCGCTGTCGAAAGGATCCGCACCGAAAATGGCGCGCAGGATCTCTGTCCGTCCCGCGCCCAGCAGACCGGCGATCCCGAGGATCTCGCCTTTATTCAGTGTGAACGAGATATCGGAAAAAGCCCCGTGACGCGTCAGCCCTTTGACTTCCAGGACCGGGGCATCTGTCATATGGCTCGGGCCCTTGGTAAACATGGCATCCGCGCTTTTTCCGACCATCAGTTCGACGACCCGGGCATTCGTTATTTCGCTGATCGGACAGGTTTCGATCAGTTTCCCGTCCCGGAGAACGGTGATCCGGTCCGAAACGGCAAAAATTTCCTTGAGTTTATGGGTGATATAAATGACCGTAATGCCGCGGGCACTCAGGCGGCGGATCGTATCCAGCAGGTGATACACCTCTTTATTCGGGAGTGAAGAGGTCGGTTCATCCATGACCAGGACCTTCGCGTTCCGGGAAAGTGCCTTTGCGATCTCCACAGCCTGCTGCTGTGCGGTGCTCAGCTTCTTCACGGGAGCATTCAGATCCAGATCGATCCCCAGCTGCTCCAGCGCGGAAGCGGCTTCTTTTCGGGCTTCCGCCCGGTTGACCATGCCCATGGCAGTCCTCGGCAGCCTGCCGATCATGATATTTTCCGTCACACTCAGTTCCGGGATCAGCATCAGTTCCTGACTGATGATCGCGATCCCCGCGGCAATGGACTCATGCG
>CADBKS010000193.1 GCA_902795255.1 uncultured Chloroflexota bacterium | reverse complement strand
TCCGCTCCTGTGAAAACAAATGAAGACGGCCTGGACCGTTCCTCCCGGAACTGGTGCCTGACTGCGATCGCGCTCGGCGCGTTTATGGTCGTTTGTCCCGGACTTCCCTATTGGGTGACCTCGCTTCCGCTGCGCCTCAGTTATCCATATGACCGTTTTCTTGTCGCTTTCTGGTTTGGAAGCTCCATCTTTATGGTCGGGCTGGTTTGTTTCTTTCTGCGGACGAGGGTCCAGCGGAATATTATCCTTGCACTCTTTGCAGCGATGGCAATCGGCGGGGATATTATGAACGCGAACAGCTACAGGAAAGACTGGAATATGCAGAAAGATTTTATTGCCCAGCTAACCACCCGGATCCCGTCACTGGATCAGCCTACGATCCTTCTGGCAGACAATAACCCGCTTTCTTATGAGTCTGACAATTCCCTTACCGGAATGGTGAACCTTGCACTGGATCCGCATTATGAAGGGAATGACCTCCCTTACAGTGTGATGTTTTTCACGCCGCGTTTTGAAACGATCGAAAATCTTGAATCACAGGAAACGATCTATCAGGAATTCAGAAGTTCCCTTTTCAGTGCGCATCCGGAAGAAACAGTCGTTTATTATTATTCCCCTCCGGGATGTTTGAGGATCCTCGACCCTGAGCAGCATTCGGATCTTCAGAAAATCTTCCCGGACAGCTACCGATACTTCATCCGCCTTTCCGATCCGAAAGGCAGGATCGATCCGGAAGGCAGCTCCTCTTCATTTATTTGGGACGAGATCTTCAAACAGCCGGCTGAACAAAACTGGTGTTATTTTTTTCAAAAGGCTGATCTTGCAAGGCAGACCGAAGACTGGGAAAAAATCGCAGCGATCGGGGACGAGGTCCTTCCGGTGATGAAAGCCGGCGAAGCTTCGGAATATTTCCCATTTATCGAAGCCTATATCAACCTTGACCGCTGGGAGGACGCGATGACGACCTTCAAACGTGTGTATGCTGAGGAAAAGGATCTGGACGCCACACTTTGTGTGTATCTGCATAAATGGATCGGGAACCATAAACCCGAAGATCCGAAAATCGTTCTGCCGCTGATCAGCGCAATGAACAGCGTAGGTTGTTCCATGTCGAAGGATTAATAAACATGAATCAAAATAAAACCAAGCCAAATGCCTCTGTGGTCATCCCCGTATACAATGGTGAGGGTACCGTTCCCCAGCTTACGGAACGGCTGCTGAAGGTATTGCCCGAACTTTTTGAAAAATATGAGATCCTTCTGGTCGATGACTGCAGCCCCGATGGCAGCTGGCAGGTCCTGAAAGAACTGCAGAAGAAGGAGCCGGAAACAGTCCGGGCGATCCATTTGTCGAGAAATTTCGGCCAGCATAACGCGACGTTATGCGGGATCCGTGCAGCAAGATATGAAATATGCATCACAATGGATGATGACCTGCAGCATCCGCCGGAACAGCTCCCGCTGCTGGTATCCGAATATGAAAAAGGGTATGATGTTGTATATGCTGTTCCCAAAAAAATGCCGCATTCCTGGTGGAGGAATCTCGGTTCGAAGATGACGAAGATCATTCTCGGGAAGATCATGGGGATCCCGATCCGTGAGATCGGAGCATGGCGAGTCTTCCGTACGGATCTGAGGGAAAGTTTTGCCAATTACCGCAGTCCGGAAGTATATATCGATCCGCTTTTGTCCTGGGGAACGAAAAACTTCAGCCACGTTTATGTTGAAGAGGATAAGCGGGAAATCGGCACATCGAATTACTCCTTTGCGAAGCTGGTAAAAGCAAGCCTGCTGATCCTGACCGGCTACAGCACGGCACCGCTGCGGTTCGCGAGCATGCTGGGCTTCATCTTCATGCTGTTCGGGTTTGCAGTACTGATTTATGTGCTGGTCGTTTTCTTCGCGCTCGGTTCAACTCCCGGGTTCCCGTTTATCGCATCCATCATATCCATTTTTGCAGGCGTGCAGCTGTTCACACTCGGCATTATCGGGGAATATCTGGCACGGGTATATGACCGGTCTCTGGACCGTCCGCCCTATGTGATACGGGAAACTGCGGATGATGTTGAGAAAGAGGAAAAGAAATGAACGACCTGACAGCTGTAAAAGATTATTTTTCCATGCGGTTTGAACAGCATGGGCAGGATGCTACCGGTGTAGACTGGAATTCGGTCTATGCTCAGGAGACCCGTTTCGAACAGCTTGCCAAAGTGATCGTTCCCGGAAAAAAGTTTACGGTTTTGGACTTCGGCTGCGGATACGGTGCAATGGCGGAATGGTTCCGCCGTGTCGGGCTCGATTTTGAACATTACTACGGATATGATATCGTGGAAAAATCACTGACTGCGGGACGGGAAAAGTACGCTAATGATCCGGCAGTGACTTTTTCCGGCAATTTATCCGAAATTCCCGTCTGTGACTATCTCACGGCATCCGGCGTGTTCAATATAAAAATGGATACGGGATACGGGGAATGGACGGATTATGTGATCTCAAATCTGGAAGAATTCAACAGGAAAACCTCCCGCGGTTTTTCCGTGAATTTTCTGACTTCTTATTCGGATCCGGAACGTATGGCCGAAAGGCCTGATTTATATTATGCGGATCCCTGCAAAATTTTTGATCACTGCAGGCGTCATTTCTCAAGAAATGTTGCCCTGCTTCATGATTATAAGATCTGGGATTTTACGATCATCGTCCGTAAGGAATTTGACTGATCACTCAGGCTTCAGGTTCCGGTTCAAGATCTTTCCTGCAATAGAAAAGAAGCGTCGTTGAACCGTATTTCCGCTCATCGAATAAAACAAAGTTTTCGAGTTCCAGGTCCTCCCGCTCGATCGGGTGGATCTGGACGATGATCCATCCGTCATCTGTCAGCCAGCCATCGTTCCTGTCCAGAACTTCAAGGACGCGCTTCCACATTTCCTTGTACTGCGGCGGTGCGACATAAATGTATTCGAATTCCCGGTCCGGGATCCCGCGCAGAATGTTGAAAATATCGCCGAAATATGCCTTAGCCTGTTTTTCGAAACGGGTCAGTTTGATATTGGAGACCAGTGTATTATAAGCGTTGCGGTTCGCATCGCTGAACCGCACGTAAGCAGCACCGCGGCTGAGTGCTTCCAGCCCGATCGATCCGGTGCCGCCGAAAAGATCAAACATTGAAGCGTCAACGATATCACGGCCGAGAATATTAAAAACTGCTTCCTTTACACGGTCCGTTACCGGCCGTGTGCTGTCGCCGGGTACGGCATTGAGCCGCATCCCTTTTCTTGTGCCTGCAATGATTCTTGGGTTTGCCATCGTTATTACTTTACGTCGTTATAGGTCCAGAGCCGGTTCGCGAAAAAATTCCACAAGAGAACGATGAAGATCGCGATGACCATTGTGATATTGTGGCCCAGCACACTCGGTTTTATGAAAAAGTCCTGCGGGACGAGCTTTTCCGCAAGGTTTATGATCGGACGGTCGATCGTGAGGAACAGAATAAAACGGATCCCGAGACCAATACTGTTGATCAGAAAAAACTGAGCGAGCTGCTGCAGGACGGGTTTCTTCCGGGAATCCGGATAGGTCCAGTAGCGGTTCCAGATGAAATTGCTGATCACGGCCGCTATAAAGGAAATCGTTGAAGCCAGTTTTGCATTTCCGGTGAAATGCAGGATCAGGTTCATAACACCGAAATCAACAATTGCGCCGAACATACCCACGAAACAGAATTTCAGGAAGCGGGTCCTTTCGGCCGGGTTTTTTATAAAATCAAGCATTAGCCATTCTTTCCAGAAAATACGGAAGTGTGTTCCGCAGTCCTTCTTCAAGACTTACCTTCGGTTCCCAGCCCAGAATGTTTTTTGCACGTGTGATGTCCGGACGGCGCCGCTGCGGATCCGATCCCAGACGCAGCTCACTCTTAATGATGATACCGGCAGGATTCTCCGTGATCCGGTTGATCTCTTCAGCCAGTTCCATGATGGTATTTTCGGTGGGATTGCCGATGTTTACCGGCATGTGTTCATCGGACATCAGAAGTCTGTAGATCCCTTCGATCAAATCACTGACGTAACAGAAACTGCGTGTCTGCTGCCCGTCCCCATATACCGTCAGCGGCTCTTTGCGGATCGCCTGTTTCAGGAAATTCGGAACAACACGGCCGTCATCCACATCCATGCGGGGACCGTAGGTATTGAAGATCCGGACAATTTTCGTATCAACACCATGTGCACGGTGGTAAGCCATCGTCAATGCTTCGGCAAAACGTTTCGCCTCATCATAAACAGAGCGTTCGCCATTCGGATCCACATGTCCCCAATAGTCTTCCGTCTGCGGGTGCACCTGGGGGTCCCCGTAGATTTCACTGGTGGAAGCCAGAAGGAATCTGGCATTATTCGCACGCGCAACGCCGAGCGCGTTGTGGGTGCCGAGAGCCCCCGCTTTCATGGTCTGTATCGGAAGGTTCGTGTAACCGTATGGGGAAGCCGGATTCGGACTGGCAGGAGACGCAAAATGGAGGACCGCATCCACATGTTCCGGAACAAAGATGAAGTCTGAAACATCATGTTTAATAAATGAGAAATCAGGGTTGGTAGCAAGATGTGCTAGGTTTCGGACATGCCCTGTAATGAAATTGTCCATGCCGATGACCTGGTGACCGCGGCTCAAAAATAAACCGCACAAATGTGAACCTAAAAACCCTGCTGCTCCCGTGATCAAGATCCGCATATGCGTCCTCCTCGTCGTTTAATAATTTCAAGCTCTATTTTACCTCAAAAAGGGTAACTGTCCCCGGACCTTACTGATATTATGCATTTCGTGATCCGATCCGGGATCGGATCAGAAAAGCCCCGGGATCATATTTACGGGAAAGGCGGAAAAACACAAAAACCTGATCTATCAGGCAAAATAACAGGGTGATGAAAAATACGATACAATTTAGATAATCAGTACAGGAGGTTAGATATGCACTGCACAAAACAGGTACTTAATGATATGCTCTGGGTCGGCGCCGATGACCGCAGGCTTACATGCTTTGAAGGCGTTTACGGCGTTCCGAACGGAGTATCTTACAACTCATATCTTCTGTTGGACGAGAAGACGGTCCTTTTTGATACGGTCGATAAGGCAGTCGCACATACATTTTTCGATAATGTCGCGTACGGGCTGGATGGAAGAAAACTGGATTATCTGGTCATCCATCATATGGAGCCGGATCACGCGGCTACTATTGAAGATCTGATCTATCGTTATCCGGAAGCGCAGATCATTTGCAACGATAAGATCAAAACCATGCTGGGGCAGTATTTTGACTATGACATGTCAGAAAAGATCCGCACGGTCAAAGAAGGCGATTCCATTTCCTTCGGCAGGCATGAGATCACGTTTGTAATGGCTCCCATGGTCCACTGGCCGGAAGTCATGATGTCTTATGACAAAACGGATAAAGTGCTCTTTTCAGCAGATGCCTTCGGCGCTTTCGGTGCCCTGAACGGGCATATATTCGCCGACGAAGTGGATTTTATGCACGACTGGCTTGATGAGGCCCGGCGTTATTACACCAATATTGTCGGGAAATACGGACCTCAGGTACAGGCAGTCCTGAAAAAGGCTGCGGCGCTTGAGATCAATTATGTCTGTCCGCTGCAC
>CADBKS010000192.1 GCA_902795255.1 uncultured Chloroflexota bacterium | reverse complement strand
CTCCCTTTCTTTGATCTGCATACGGCAGTCAGAAGTGAGTCGTAAGGCGCGGCCCGGTTGCTCTTGTGGCTGCATAAGTGACCTGCCGCGCCAGGTATCCCCGGTTTTAATGGGTCTGATAAGACAGATTTGTTTATTTGCCCTCTGCTCTGATTCAGGCTTAGCCGTATGTTGCGGCAGGCACCTTTTATTCCAGTTCGAAGGCGCCGGTGTAGAGCTGGTAGTACTGGCCCTTCTGTGCGATCAGGTCATCGTGGCTGCCGCGTTCGATGATCCGTCCGTGGTCCAGGACCATGATCACATCCGAGTTCTGAACGGTCGAAAGCCGGTGGGCGATCACGAAGACGGTCCTGCCTTCCATGAGCTTGTCCATTCCCTGCTGGACGATCCGTTCGGTGTGGGTGTCGATGGAAGAGGTCGCCTCATCCATGATCATGACCGGCGGATCACCGACCGCCGCGCGGGCGATCCCGATCAGCTGGCGCTGGCCCTGGGAAAGGTTTTCACCGTTGTTTTCCAGCATGGTCTGGTAACCGGCAGGCAGACGGGTGATGAAGTCATCCGCTCCGGCCAGTTTTGCGGCATTGATGCATTCTTCATCCGTGGCATCCAGCTTTCCGTAACGGATGTTTTCCATCACGGTGCCGGTGAAGAGGTTGGTGTCCTGCAGGATCAGCCCGAGGGAGGAGCGCAGGTCGGCTTTGCGGATCTTGTTGATGTTGATGCCGTCATAGCGGATCTTGCCGTCTTCGATATCATAGAAGCGGTTGATCAGGTTGGTGATGGTCGTCTTGCCCGCGCCGGTGGCACCCACAAACGCGACCTTCTGCCCCGGTTTGGCGTAGAGGCTGATGTTGTGGAGCACGGTCTTCCCCTTTTCATAGGCGAAGTCCACGTCGTACATGACGATATCGCCCTGCAGCGGGGTGTAGGTCAGGGTCCCGTCATGATGCGGGTGTTTCCAGGCCCATTTGCCGGTGTGTTCTGCTGTTTCGGTGATCGAACCGTCCGGTGCGGTTTCGGCGTTGACCAGGGTCACATAGCCTTCGTCGGTCTCGGGATCCTGATCGATCAGCGCGAAGATCCGCTCTGCCCCGGCGACTGCCATGGCGATGGAGTTGATCTGCTGCGCGACCTGGTTGACGTTCCCGGAGAACTGCTTGGCCATGTTCAGATACGGCACAACGATGTCGATGCTCAGAACGGTGACCGCGCCTTTGATGATCGAAGAGATCCCGATGTTCGGAACTTTATTCAGGATCAGGACCCCGCCGGCGACGGCGATCAGAACATAAAGCGTGTTGCCGATGTTGTTGATCAGCGGACCGAGAACATTGGCGTAGGCATGGGCGCGGAAGGCGTCTTCGCACAGCTCATTGTTGACTTTCCGGAAGTCCGTCCGGCACTGTTCTTCATGGTTGAAGACCTTGACGACTTTCTGGCCGGTCATCATCTCCTGGATGTAGCCTTCCGTCTTCCCCATGGACCGCTGCTGGCGGATGAAGTATTTCGTGGAGCCGGAGGCAACTCTTCTGGAGATGTAAAGCATCGCGGCCACACCGCCAAGGACGACCAGTGTCAGCCAGAAGCTGTAGTAAAGCATGATGCAGAGCACGCTGGTCAGCAGGATCGTACAGCGGATCACGGTCGGGATGGACTGGGAGATCATCTGCCGCAGGGTGTCGATATCATTGGTGTAATGGCTCATGATATCGCCGTGCTTGTTGGTGTCGAAATAGCGGATCGGCAGGTTCTGCATTTTTGCGAACATCTGCTGGCGCATCTTGTTCAGGAAGCCCTGGGTGATGACGGCCATCAGCTGGGAGCGGACCAGACCGGCCAGCAGGGACACGCTGTAGAGGATCACAAGGACCGTGATCTTCGGCGTGATCTCTTTGGATGCTGATGCCCAGTCTCCGCTTTCGACCCAGCGGCCGATCACGGCATAGATCTGCTGCTGGAAGATGGCGGGCAGCGAGGCGGTGACAGCGGCGATCAGGATGCAGACACCGACGATCGGGACCATCACCGGGTAGGCTTTGATCAGCAGCCTGACCACACGGATCAGACTGTTCATTTTTTTAGGGCTGTCAGTTTTCTTCATTGGCCCCTCCGTTCGTCTGCTGCAGATAGGTTTCGCGGTAAATATCGCTCTTTTCCATCAGCTCCTCGTGGGTGCCGGTGATGACGATCTTTCCGTTGTCCATCACGATGATCATATCGGCTTCCTGCACGGAAGCGATACGCTGGGCGATGATGATCTTGGTGGTTTCGGGCAGGTATTCCCGCATTCCTTTGCGGATCATCGCGTCGGTCCGGGTGTCCACCGCGCTGGTGGAGTCATCCAGGATCAGGATCTTCGGTTTTTTGAGCAGGGCCCTGGCGATGCAGAGACGCTGCTTCTGTCCGCCGGAGACGTTGGTGCCGCCCTGTTCGATAAAGGTATCATAACCGTCCGGGAAGGATGTAATAAATTCATCTGCCTGGGCCAGTTTGGCGGCTTCGATCAGTTCCTCGTCGGTGGCGTTTTCATTCCCCCAACGGAGGTTTTCCTTGATCGTTCCGGAGAAGAGCTGGTTTTTCTGGAGCACCATGGCGACGGTGTCGCGCAGCGTGACCAGGTCATAATCCTTCACATCCACTCCGCCGACCAGGACCCGCCCCTGTGTGGTGTCATACAGCCGCGGGATCATCTGCACCAGGGTGGATTTGCTGGAGCCTGTCCCGCCGATGATGCCGACAGTCATGCCGGAGCGGATGTGCAGATCCACATCGGCCAGGGCATAATTCTGCGATTCGTCGGAATACTTGAAGCTGACGTTTTCGAAATCAATGGAACCGTCCCGGACTTCCATGACCGGGTTCGCGGGATTCTTAAGGGTCGATTTTTCCTCCAGCACTTCGTAGATGCGGCGCATGGACTCGACCGAGATGGTGATGATCACGTAGATCATGGAAAGCATCTGCAGCGACATCAGCACCTGGATGCCGTAGGTCAGCATCGCGGAGATCTGCCCGACGTTTAGGTCCAGTCCCCTGCTTTCGATGATCAGTTTGGAGCCGATCGTCAGGATGAACACCATGTTGAAGTACCAGCAGATCTGCATCAGCGGGTCGTTGAAGGCCACGATGCGCTCGGCTTTGGTGAAATCCGCGCAGATATCATCGGCGGCTTTGGCGAACTTGGCCTTTTCGTAATCTTCGCGGGCAAAACCCTTCACGACGCGCATCGCCCGGACGTTTTCCTCCACGGATTCGTTGAGCTTGTCGTACTTCCGGAATACCCGGTGGAAGGCCGGCATGGCGTTTTTCGTGATGATGATCAGACCGATGATCATCACCGGCAGCACGAACACGAAGGTCGCGGCCATTTTCCCGCCCATGATGAACGCCATCGTGACGGCAAACACCAGCATCACGGGCGCCCGGACCGCGGTCCGGATGATCATCATGAAGGACATCTGGACGTTGGCCACGTCGGTCGTCAGACGGGTCACCAGAGAGGACGTCGAGAATTTATCGATATTCCGGAAAGAATAGCTCTGGATCTGGTCGAAGATATCATTGCGGAGGTTCTTCGCAAATCCGGCCGAGGCTTTCGCGCTGGTATAACCTGCCAGGCTGCCGAAGGTCAGCGACAGGATGGCCATGCAGACCAGGGTCAGCCCCGTAAGGAGCAGACTGCGCAGTTCCAGCCCTCCCTGCATCTGGTTCACGAGGTTCGCCGTTCTGAACGGGATCATACATTCAATGGCGACCTCGCCGATCATCAGCAGAAAGGTCAGAATGGAAAGCTTCTTGTATTCCCGGACACAGGAAAGCAGCTTTTTGATCATAAAAATATCCTCTTTATAAACTCGGCCCTGTTTCAGGTCTGTTTTTACATAAAAAAATCATCATCACAGCAGAAAAGCGCTTCCTGTTTCTGGCCGGCAGTTTTTCGGGCGCTTCTTCTTGATGCGGCCGGGTATCGTATGCTATTCGCTATTCACTCCGGACCGGCATTGCGATCTGTTGGGATAGATGAATAAAACTGCCACAATTAAACCGAAATGGGGCGTTTTTGTCAAGATTCCCCGCCGCGGAAGTTACAGACATCACCCCTGCCCCGGTGCCGTATCTTTACACGATATACTTATATTCGGAAGATCATGGAGGATCGGAATGGGACTGTTTGACCCGGTCTGGAAGACCGGAAAGACTGAAAAACTGCAGGAAGCGCTTGCGGCTGTCCGGGAGGTCAGCGACCCGAAAAAGCTGCGGGAGATCGCCCTCACGGCTTATCTGCCGGAGGTGCGTTTTGCCGCGCTTGAGAAGATCAGCGATCCCCGGGTCCTGCAGGAAGTCATTCTGGAGAACAGTACACCCTATGAGATCCGCCGGGAGGCTGTTGAACGGATCACGGATCCGGAGGTCCTGACGGAGATCGCGATGCAGCGGCAGGCCTATCCGGCTGACGGAGATGCCATCGCGAAACTGACAGATCAGGCCCTGCTGAAGCGGATCGCCCTTTGTGAACAGGGCGGTGAGCAGGATAAAGCGGTGTATAAAATAACCGGTCAGCGGGACCTGGCGGAGATCGCCGTGGATGCCAAAAAGGGCAGCGCACGAAAGACGGCCATCCGGAACATCACGGATGCCGGGATCCTGCTGGATATCCTTTCGGAGGCTGAAGAGGTTTATACGCGCAGCGAGGCTTTTGACCGGCTGCTGCAGCTTCGGGATACTCCCGGAAGGGCGGAGATGACGGAAGCGCAGCACAGGCAGCTGATCGATGTGATCATCCATGAGAGCGACCGGAATGTCCGGATCAGCCTGCGGGATTTCACCCGGGCGGAGGATCTGGAGCGCATTTACCGTGAGGCGGCGCGTTATGATCTGCGCGCGCGGGCGCTCGGGAAACTGGTCGCGGACCCTTCTTATCCGAACAGCCTGCTGCAGGAAGCCTGGAAGACCGCGGATGCCGGACGGGAAACGGTTCATAATACGTATTCCAACCCCTGGCAGGACGCGCAGGACCGTGTTGAGGCCAGACTTGAGTCCGCTGAATCCGAGGAGCCTTCGCTCCTGCTGGATTTTATTTCCGATCCGGAAGTCGGCAGCCGGTATGCAGCGGTATGCCTGAAGAAGCTTTTTTCCGCGGAGCTTCAGGACAGGCAGGGAATCGGGGATCTGCGGGATGAGGCTTTTGCGGCTTATCTGCGGAATATCCCGCATTATGCGAAAGAGGACGGGACCGACGATCTCAGTTCTTATCTGATCGGACTTCTCCGGATCATTCCGGATGAACTTCAGGAATATTACGGCCTGTCGGTTTTCCGGGATGAATACGAGCCTTCCGAGAATAAGGATTAAAAAATAAAAACAGAAGTCCGCGGAGCGGACTTCTGTTTTTATAAGCTTACCTTGCCGCGCACAAGGCGGCTGAGGCTGCCTGTCTTTTACCAGGTATAGAAGAAAATGTCTTTCCAGGTGCAGCGGGTACCGTAATCTTTATTGGTGCCGGAGAGCGTGGCCAGACCGACGCCGTTACCCATCACCGGCAGGTCCGCCTTGCGGACGATCCGCCTTCCGTCCAGGAAGATGGTCGCGCGGTCATTGTCGACGACGACGGTGAACCTGGCCGAACCTTTCGTCGATGCGGATCCGTATTTGTAGGATCCGTAGGAAAGAT
>CADBKS010000191.1 GCA_902795255.1 uncultured Chloroflexota bacterium | reverse complement strand
ATTCCGTTTTCATCGATCCCTCTTTCCACAATGCCGGTCATTGCAGAAAGAACTTTCGGTGCGGCAAGATTGACCGCGGTCAGGGAAAGGGTCGAAAGGATCGCGATCAGATAAAGGTTTTTGTACCGTATTGCCTCACGGCTCAGCCGCCATAACATTTTCATACTGCAAACCTCCGGGATGCTCTGAAACAGTATTTACTTGTTTTTCTGAATCATTGAACATTCATAACCAAAGTTGTTATAAATCTTAAGTACTTATCTGACAATTATTATAATTCGAAGGAGTTGCAAAAATAAAGAAACACTTACCGTTCTTATTTCCCGCCGGAGCTGCAGAAACTTTCTTCCGGACCTGATCTCAGAAGATACACTCAACAGGAACAATCGGGCGCTTTCGCCGATTCGGGAATGGAAAACAATCCCCGGTCATGATTGCCGTGACTGCCCAAAAGCAGCGTGACAAGCTTTCTGCAATGAATGCGTCGATCATGGGGAGGTCGGGGAATCCTATTTATTAAGAGGCGCCCGAATCGATCATTGTTCCGGCTGATAAAAATATCCCGACATATATTTATGCCGGAAGTCCGGTAATGGGGATCCTGATGAACGCCGCTAAGGCAGCTGCCGGATCCACCGCGCAAATGAAGAATTTGAAACCGAACGCGGAAAGGTGAGCCTCCGGCAGTCCGGCATTGAAGGATATTATGAATGGATCGGTCACTGGTAATTGGGATATCCGGCACCTGTCGGGAAAGCCGCGCCGGGAAAAGACAGTTATATTTACAGGATCTGAGCGTACTCCCGCGAAAGGTAAAAAGATCCAATTTTACTGTTTTTATTGACAGAAATTGCAGAAATTGCATAAAATCAACTAAATGCAATGATGGAAATCCAGTAGAATACCGATACAGGCTTACAGAGAGTCGGCGGTCGATGCGAGCCGATAACCGGCCGGTTTCGAATTACATTCCGGAGCAGCAGGCTGAACACATACAGATGTCAGTAAGCCGGGCCGGGTTTGCCCGTTACAGCAGAGGGATACAGCAAATTATCCCGCTGAGGCCATTGCCGTAAGGCAGGGGCGAATAGAGGTGGTACCACGGGAGCATTCTCGTCCTCTGATCATGTATCAGAGGACGTTTTTTTATACAGGAGGGAAGAATGGTAATAACGGATTTTCTTGAACGGAATGCGCGCTTATTCGGCGATGAAATTGCTTTGGTAGAAATCAATCCGTCAGAGGATCGTGACAAAGCCGTTACATGGCGGGAAGCAAAGCTTATTGAGGCAGCCAGTCCCGACGCGCCTTACAGAAGGGAACTTACCTGGCAGGATTTTGACGGCAAAGCCAATCAGTTCGCAAATCTGCTGCTGAGCCGCGGAACCAAACCCGGCACAAAAGTCGGGATCCTTATGATGAACTGCCTTGAATATCTTCCCATTTATTTCGGCATTTTGAAAGCCGGCTGTATTGCCGTACCGATGAATTTCAGATATGCATCCGATGAGATCCGCTACTGTCTGGACCTTGCCGATGTAGAGATCCTTGTTTTCGGTCCGGAATTCATCAGCCGCATGAACGATATCAAAAATGATATCCCCGGAACAAAAACACTGTTCTTTGTGGGGAAAAACGGACCGGATTACACCGAGAACTGCATGCATCTGATGAGCTTCTGTTCCAGGATGGCTCCGCCTGTTGCACTCGATGAAAACGGATACGCGGCGATTTATTTTTCTTCCGGCACGACAGGGTTCCCGAAAGCGATCCTGCACCGGCACCGCGCCCTGGTCTGCTCCTGCATGACGGAACAGAAACATCACGGACAAACAAAAGACGATGTTTTCCTCTGCATTCCGCCGCTCTACCATACAGGTGCAAAAATGCACTGGTTCGGCTCCCTGATCTCCGGAAGCAAAGCTGTACTGCTCCGCGGCGTAAAACCCGAATGGATCCTCAGCACGATCACCGAAGAAAAATGCACGATCGTCTGGCTTCTGGTCCCCTGGGCGCAGGATATTCTGGATGCCATCGATAACGGGTCGGTCAATCTGGAACATTACCTGCTGGATCAGTGGCGTCTGATGCACATTGGTGCGCAGCCGGTACCGCCCAGCCTGATCAACCGCTGGAAAAAGGTTTTTCCGCATCATCAGTACGACACGAATTACGGGCTTTCCGAATCGCTCGGACCGGGCTGTGTCCATCTGGGCGTCGAGAACATCAACAAGGTCGGCGCGATCGGCATCCCCGGATACCTGTGGGAAGCCCGCGTTGTGAATGAAAACGGGGAAGATGTAAAAGGCGATGAGGTAGGGGAACTGGCTGTTCACGGTCCCGGTGTAATGGAATGCTACTATAAAAATCCCGAAGCGACGGATGAGATCCTGAAGGACGGGTGGCTTTATACCGGGGATATGGCAAAGGTCGATGCCGACGGATTTATCTATCTTGTTGACCGCAAGAAGGATGTGATCATCACCGGCGGGGAAAACCTTTACCCGGTTCAGATCGAAGACTTCCTGAGAGCTTTTGACAAGATCAAAGACGTTGCCGTGATCGGTCTGCCGCATCCGCGTCTGGGCGAGATCGCAGCCGCGATCATCGAGATCAAACCTGAGATGACCTGCACGGAAGAAGAAATCATGAATTTCTGCCAGGATCTGCCCCGTTATAAAAGACCGCGTAAAATTATCTTTGATAAAGTTCCGCGCAATCCCACAGGTAAGATCGAAAAACCTGTTTTGAGAGAAAAGTACTGTAAAGGCCGTTTGGTTGAAGTCCAGATCAACAGCTGAGGACATAGTTTATCGAATACCTGAGAAGAGGTCCGAATGAAAAAATTGTTATTGGGAAATGAAGCTGTCGCGAGGGGGCTGTATGAAGCCGGATGCGGTTTCGTATCATCCTATCCGGGTACCCCGAGCACCGAGATCACGGAAGAAGCTGCCAAATATGATGAAATTTACGCCGAATGGGCTCCGAATGAAAAGGTCGCGATGGAAGCCGCTTTCGGTGCCAGTCTTGCCGGCGTCCGCAGCTTCTGCGGAATGAAACATGTTGGGTTAAATGTGGCCGCGGATCCGCTGTTTACGCTTTCATATACCGGCGTCAATGCAGGGATGATCATTGCCGTGGCTGACGATGCCGGCATGCATTCCTCTCAGAATGAGCAGGACTCCCGGCATTACGCGATCGCCGCGAAGCTGCCGATGTTTGAGCCCTCTGATTCATCCGAAGCGCTTGAATTCACAAAACTCGCCTATGAGATCTCGGAAAAATACGATACACCGGTTCTGATGAAAATGTGCACGCGTGTCGCTCATTCGCAGAGCCCGGTCGAACCCGGGACCCGCGCGGAAACACCCGCAAAGCCCTATAAAAAAGATATCGCAAAATACGTAATGATGCCCGGTATGGCGAAAAAGCGCCACCCGATCGTTGAAGACCGGACAAAAGCGCTTACCGATCTCGCAGAAACAGCTGCCTTCAACCGCATTGAAGCAGGAAGCGACAGCAGTATCGGCATTATTACCTCCTCAACTTCGTATCAGTATGTCAAAGAAGTCTGCGGGGATAAATATCCGGTGCTGAAACTGGGAATGATCAATCCGCTCCCCGTGAAAAAGATCCTGGATTTTGCCGGTACTGTCGGCAAAGTCATCGTTGTTGAAGAACTGGACGGAATTATCGAAACACACTGCCGAACGCTGGGAATCGATGTATCAGGGAAAGATATCTTCCCGTGCATTGATGAATTCAGCCAGAATCTTGTCGCGGAAAAACTCGGACTGCAGAAGCATGAAGGGAAGAAACTGGAAGAAGTTCTTCCTGCACGTCCTCCGGTGATGTGCGCGGGATGTCCCCACAGAGGACTGTTCTATACCGTGAAGAAACTCGGGCTTACCGTTCTTGGTGATATCGGCTGTTATACGCTCGGTGCTGCAGCCCCGCTCCAGGCGATCGATACGACCATCTGTATGGGTGCTTCGGTTTCCGGCATTCACGGTTACAACAAGGCCGGGAATGAAGTCAATGCAGGGAAAACCGTTGCTGTGATCGGGGATTCCACCTTCATGCATTCCGGAGTGACCGGTCTGATCAACATTGCTTACAACGAATCGAATTCAACCGTGATCATACTTGACAATTCGATCACCGGCATGACAGGCCATCAGCAGAATCCGACGACCGGGATCAACCTGAAAGGGGATCCGGCCGGAAAGATCAACCTTGAAAAACTCTGCGAATCGATCGGTATTCCGAGCGTTCGCGTAATGGATCCGTACGATCTGAAGCAGTGTGAAGAAACGATCAGGGAAGAGCTTGCGAAGGACTGTCCTTCCGTGATCATCTCCCGGCGGCCCTGCGCGCTTCTGAAATACGTAAAACATCCCGGACCGATCGCGGTGGACCGCGATAAATGTGTCGGCTGCAAATCATGCATGCGCATAGGATGTCCTGCGGTCAGCATGAAAGACGGGAAAGCGATCATCGACAATACACTGTGCACAGGCTGCGGTGTCTGCAAACAGCTCTGCAGAGTCAGTGCAATCGGATAACAGGAGCGGAAACATGGAAACGAAAAACATTATGATCGTCGGTGTCGGCGGACAGGGTACGCTGCTGGCCAGCAAACTTCTCGGCCGTCTGCTGCTTACCAGAAATTACGATATCAAGGTCAGCGAAGTCCATGGCATGAGCCAGCGCGGTGGGAGCGTGGTGACCTATGTGCGTTACGGCGATAAAGTTTACTCTCCCATCATTGACAAAGGTGAGGCTGATTTCATCCTTTCCTTTGAGCTTCTGGAGGCTGCAAGAGCAGCGGAATATCTGCGGCCCGGCGGAACGATCATCACCAACACGCAGCAGATCAACCCGATGCCGGTCATTACCGGTGCGATGAACTATCCGGAGAATATTCTTGAAAAGCTCTCATCTCTCGGTCTGAATGTAGATGCCATGGACGCTCTGACACTGGCAGAACAGGCCGGATCCGTGAAAGCTGTCAATCTTGTTCTTCTCGGACGTTTATCCAAGTATTTTTCCGACTTTTCCGAGGACGAATGGATGAGTGCGGTCGAACAGAGTGTCCCTGCCAAATTTCTCGAAATGAATAAAAAAGCCTTCCATGCCGGAAGGAATGCTTAGGAGTTATTTTGTTATATGAATCATTATTTTCAGCCGGAAATTGAATGCGCAGCCCCTGAAGAGATCCGAAAGATCCAGAGCGAAAAGCTTGTAAAACAGGTGCATCATGTATGGAACAATGTTCCATACTATCGTGCCAAAATGGAAGCAAAAGGTGTAACGCCCGAAGATATCCATGGCATCGAAGATCTGTATAAGCTTCCCTTTTTGTCCAAAAACGACCTGAAAGAAGCTTATCCCTATGGCCTGATGGGATGCAAAAAAGAAGACTGCGTCCGTATCCAGTCCACAAGCGGTACGACCGGCAAACGGGTCATCGCATTTTATACACAGCATGATCTGGATCTGTGGTCCGACTGTACTGCCCGGGCACTGGCCGCTGCGGGCGCGGACAAATCCGATGTGGTCCAGATCTGTTACGGCTACGGGCTCTTCACGGGCGGAGCGGGGCTGAATGATGGTTCGCATAAACTCGGCTGCATGACGCTTCCGATGTCATCCGGAAATACCGAACGGCAGCT
>CADBKS010000190.1 GCA_902795255.1 uncultured Chloroflexota bacterium | reverse complement strand
CGACCAGCTGGAAGCGATGACGATGTCCACCAAGGTCGCGCTGTTCCGGGCCGGCGAGATCGCCCAGATCGCCACCCCGCAGGAGCTGTATACCAACCCGGTCGATATGGAAACAGCCGACTTCATCGGGAGCCCGCGCATCAACCTGATCGACGGGAAAGGGCTTTATGACGGGAAGGTGCTGAAGGTCGCAAGCGTGCTCGGAGATTTCACATTTGAAAAGGAAACGCTTAAGCCCGGTGAAGAGATCCCGCAGGGCAAGGAATTTGACTGTGTGCTCGGGATCCGGCCGGAACTGGTCAACATCACCACGAAAGATCCGAAAGCGCCGGGGTTCATCGAAGCCGCCGTATATGCCAGTCAGCCGGCAGGCGCGGAGACGATCGTTACGCTGGATACCCAGGGCACCCAGTACCTCGCGCTGCAGGTGGACCTGCGGAAATATGATATGAACCAGAAAGTCTGGGTCTCCATGGATCCGAAACGCCTGAACGTATTCAACAAGCAGACCACCCGCCTGATCCGCTATGCGGAAACCCGCGATAAGTCTGAAAACGGCGATTTGTTCTGAGTTCCCCGGAGGTTTGAACCATGAGACAGGAATTTAAAGTACCTCAAAAAGGAAATCCTTCGACAAGACTGAAGAACCAGATCAAAGACGTTCTTTTTAACCCGTTTAATCTGATCACACTGCTGGCCATTGTCATTCTGGTCATACTGGTCGTCGTACCGCTGATCTCCCTTATCAAAGAAACTTTTGTCCTGGATGCGGTCGCCGCCAGACGGGCAAAAGCCGAAGAGGGAACATGGTCACTTTACTACTGGCAGTATCTGCTGACCGGCAGAATGGCGAAATCAATGTTCTGGACGCCGCTGCTGCACTCCCTGACGGTCTCATTTTTCGCGACACTGATCGCGGTCCCGCTGGGTGCCATCCTGGCCTGGCTGATGGTCCGCAGCGATATTCCGGGAAAAAATATCCTGTCGTTTCTGATCATTATCGCCTATATGACCCCGTCCTGGTGCAAAGCCCAGGCATGGCTTTCCATTTTCCGGAATGCCAACGGCAGCTCTCCTGGCATTCTTTACTGGATGGGGTGGAACGTCCCGGACTGGATCGCGTACGGACCCTTCGCGATCGTGTGTGTCCTGGCCCTGCATTATTACGCGTTCACGTATATCATGCTGGCCGGATCGCTTGGGACGATCAACTCCGAACTGGAGGAAATGGCGCTGATCCAGGGTGCCGGCAAGAAAACGATCGTGCTGAAGATCACCCTTCCGCTGGTCATGCCTGCGTTCCTGTCGGCCACGATCATGACGCTCAGCAAAGCCATGGGCGGGTATTCCGTCGCATCTTATCTGGGTATGCGCGTCAAGTATCATACCCTGTCGACGCGTCTGTATGATCAGATCTCCAGCGGTATGCCGGGCGTCGGGTACGCGATCGCCATCCTGATGATCCTGATGTCCGCCTGTTTTATCTTTATCAATGACCGGGTCATCGGCACCCGGAAATCCTACTCTACCATCAACGGGAAGGGCGGCCGCAGCTGCGACCTGATGCTCGGCAAATGGCGGATCCCCATGTTCATCCTGGTATGCCTGTTCCTGCTGGTTGCCCTGGTCATCCCGATCCTGAGCCTTGTCATCGAAAGTCTCCAGATCTCGCCCTTCAACGGTCTGCAGCCGGACAACATCACGCTGCACAACTGGATCGGCACTGAAGCGGAATCCTATCCGCTCATCAACTATGAACCGGGCCTGTTCAGAAACGTGAAATTCACCAGAGCCGTCTGGAACACCGTAAAACTCGGTGTGCTCGGCGCCATCATCGCATCTTTCATGGGCCAAATCTTTGGTTATATCAGCGTCCGCGGCAGAGGCAAATGGTACGGCCAGGTGATCGACCAGCTGGTTTTCATCCCTTATCTCATCCCGGCTGTTTCGTTCTCCGCTGTTTACGTCGCGATGTTCATCACACCGAAGCTGGGCGGGCTGATCCCCTCTCTGTACGGGAAATTCGTGCTCCTGCTGCTGATCTGTACGGTCAAGTACTTCCCATATGCCAGTAAGGCCGGTTCATCGACGATGATCCAGATCAGTTCGGAGCTTGAGGAAGCCGGGGCAATCAACGGGGCCGGTTTCCTGCGCAGACTTGTCTTCATCATTTTCCCGATCGCCAAAAACGGGTTCATGTCCGGGTTTATCCTGACCTTCATCAGCATTGCAAAGGAGTTTGACCTGATCTCCCTGGTGATGAACGATAAAACGACGACCCTGTCCTATCTGACGTTTACGTATACCAGTATGAGCATCTACCCGCTCGCGGCGGCAAGTTCGCTGGTGATGATCGCCCTGATCTCACTGTGTTATCTGATCGCGAAATACGTTTTCAAAGCGGATATGGTGAAAAGTCTCGGGTAAGAGCCTGCCGGGCGGAAGAAACTGCCTGACAGTGATCTGAAAAAATTTTTATTAGCAAGGAGAAAGACCATGAAGAAGTTGTTGAACGTTGTTTTGGCATTCGCAATGCTGCTTGCCCTGGCTTCGGCAGCGTGTGCCCAGGAATCTCTCGTCGTTCGTGATGAGAGCGAATACGCATCCATGACCATGGATGAACTGTATCAGGCGGCACTGAAAGAAGCTGCCGAAGGCAAAACACTTGTCGTGTATTCGGAAACCGGTTCCGTCGGCAAGTCCGTTGCCCAGTTCATGGAAGATTATCCGGGCATTCCTGCTGAAGGCACGAAATACAAGACCAACGTCATTGCGGAAAAGATCCCGCTTGAATTTCAGGGCGATCCTTTTGTGGATGTGATCATCACCAGCGATTCCAGCGGTTCCCTGTATCTGGACTGGTACAAAAAAGGCTATATGACCGCGTATTATCCGAAGAGCCTTGAATCGGTCCTGATGCCGGAATTCGCCTATTACGGCCTTCCGATCACCCTTGAAGCGGATATCTGGTATTACAATACCGAAGCTTTCCCGGATGGCAGCCCTGTCACCAACTGGTGGGATATCGTTGAGCTGAAAGATGACGGCACCTCTGTTTATACGGTCATCACGCATCCGGCTTCCAACCTCAATGTCGCGGCAATGTTCGCCAACCTGGTCCGCCATGCCGACCTTCTTGAACAGGCGTATGAAGAAAAATACGGCAAGCCGATCGAATACACCTACCCCGAAGATTCCGGCGTAGAACCCAACAATGCAGGCTATGAATGGCTGTACCGCTTCCTGCAGATCAACCACATTGAAAACAATGACGCCAACGAGATCACGGCCGCTGTCGGCCTGTCCACCGCGGATGCCCCGGTTCTCGGGTTCACCTCCAGCGTCAAACTCGGTGACGCGCTTGACTTGGGTCAGCCGGTCGATATCGTCCGCACCATGTCCCATTTCAACGGTTTTTCCCGCGCGAAATTCGTCTACATGTTCACGAAAACAGACTCCCCGGCCATCGCTCACCTCTATGCACTCTATGCCATGGGCGGTGAAGACGGAACCGGCAAGGGGTACGATGCGTATGTGAACCGCATGGGCTGCTACCCGACCCGCACCGACCGCGACGAGATGGAATTCAACAAATTCTCCTACGCGGACATCAATGTGCTCCCTGTGGATATCGAATTCGTAAACTACAATTACATGGATGTGCAGGACTTCTACACCTTCTATTCCGAAGAATTCAACTAAAAACTGAAAACTTAACCACGAAGAAAAACCGTGCGGGTGTCTGCCCGCACGGTTTTTTGACGGATACATCCCGCGAAGCGCGGAGCGCTTCGCTCAGGTAAAAGGTAAAAGGTAAAAGGTAAAAATTGCGGTGTCGCGGAATACGGCAGTCATTGGTCATTGGTTATTGGTCAATAGTTGGTGATATGTGTCGCTGCGCGACGTTTTGATATGGCGCCGATTTCGGAGGGGCGGCCTCTGCTGCGCGGAGCGCTGTGCTCAGGTAAAAAGTAAAAGGTAAAAATTGCGGTGTCGCGGAATATGGCAGTCATTGGTTATTGGGCAATGGTCATTGGTTACTGGTCAATAGTTGATAATATGTGTCGCTGCGCGACGATTTGATATGGCGCCGATTTCGGAGGGGGTGGCATCTGCTGCGCGGAGCGTTATCTTTAAACGACGCGCAGCGTCACCTTAACTTCACTCTTCACACTTCACACTTCACTCTTCACTCTTCCAACCGAACTTGCGGTTATAATACTCAGGGGCTTTACGCCCTGACCTCATCTTTTTCCGTTTCTGTATCAAACGGTATTGTCTTCGAAAGGGTCTGATATGAAAACGAAAAAAGTGTTTTACACGGAGCTGGCTTATGTCTTCGGTGTGCTGATCCTGGCGCTGGGGACGACGCTGATGGAACGGGCGGATTTCGGGATGTCCATGGTGACGGCACCCGCTTATGTGATCCACCTGCGGGTCTCGCGGGATCTCCCCCGCTATAGCTTCGGGACGTCGACCTATGTGTTCCAGGCCTTTCTGCTGATCCTGCTTTCGCTGATCGTCCGGAAATTTAAAAAGGGCTATCTGTTTTCCTTCGTGACGGCGGTGATCTTCGGCGTGATCCTGGACCTGTTTATCAGCCTGTTTGCGGAGCTGCCGGGCACGCTCCCCTTCCGGGCCGTGTATTATGTGCTTGGGATGGTCTTCTGTTCGGTCGGGGTCTCGCTGCTGTTCCACACCTATATCACCCCGGAGGCCTACGAGCTTTTTGTCAAGGAGATCGCCGAAACTTTCCGCCTGGACAGCGCGAAAGTGAAGACGGTATACGATATCTCCAGCTGTCTGCTGAGCGTGATCCTGTCCTTCGCCTTTTTCGGTTTCGGACATTTTGAAGGCGTGAAGCTCGGGACGTTTTTCTGCGCGCTGATCAACGGGCAGATGATCGGGATCTGCAGCCGCTTCTGGGAGAGCCGGTTCGAATTCACCGACGGCCTGCCCCTGCGGAAATATTTTGAGTAACTGACTCATAAACGAAAAAAGATCCGTTGTGTTATATGACGGAGAGATTCAATCAGAGCCGGTTGGTAAAAACAAATGATCTGTCGTCCATGACAAAAATTATGGGGTGCCGGGGCAACGGGCGGCTTTAGCCGGCCCGTGCCCCCGGCTATAAAACCAGGCGCGGCAAGAGACTTATGCAAGCATACGAGCGATCGCGCCGCGCCATGCGAAGCACTCACTCTCGATTGCCATGCGCACAAAGAGTTGATATTTTATTGACAATACGGAAGAAAGAAGAAAAAACGTGACTGACGAACAAAAAAACGCGCCGAAGAATATTGAGATCCGCGGTGCCCGCGTACATAACCTGAAAAACATCGATGTGGATATCCCGCTGAATCAGATCGTCGGGATTGCCGGGGTCTCCGGCTCCGGAAAATCTTCCTTGGCCCTGGGGGTGCTTTACGCCGAGGGCTCACGCCGTTACCTGGAATCCCTTTCAACCTACACCCGCCGGCGGATGACACAGGCTGCCCGTGCGGATGTGGACGACGTGCTGTACGTTCCGGCCGCCCTGGCGCTCCACCAGCGTCCCGGTGTCCCGGGGATCCGTTCGACCTTCGGTACGGGGACGGAGCTGCTCAACAGCCTGCGCCTGATGTTCTCGCGGCTGGGCCGGCACGTCTGTCCGAACGGGCACCGTCTGGAGCCCACGATGAACGTGGCGGCC
>CADBKS010000189.1:8667-9101 GCA_902795255.1 uncultured Chloroflexota bacterium | reverse complement strand
AGGAGCTTCGCCCCGTCGGCCCCCTGCTTCGCAAGGTACGGGCTTCGCCCGATTGTATTCGAAGCAGGAGCTTCGCCCCCCAGTTAATGTGCCTGAGACAACAGATTTATTTATACATCCGCGGCTCTTAATGAGACATCACCATATCAAACAGCGAATAACTTGTTACTAAATGTCTTTAGTTCTGCCTGTAATAAGAGAGGATTTTCTCTACAAAATCAGGACCACCGGCTGAGCCGGTGGTTTACTCTGCGCCTGTAAGGCGCTGGTACCCGCGTGCGCTTGTAAGCGCATGTCTGTAAACGCTTTGCTGTGCACATGGCTATCGGAAGGGTTTGCTTCGCAGGGCGCGGCCCGGTCGTTCGTGTGTTTGCATAGGCTGCTTGCCGCGCCTGGTTTTATTAGCCGGGGCCGATCGGGCTGGCCTGACGGCC
>CADBKS010000189.1:0-8648 GCA_902795255.1 uncultured Chloroflexota bacterium | reverse complement strand
ACATATTCAGGTCCGGCAGCATGCTCCCGATAAGCATTATGCTAAAGCTCTTCGGCTCCACCTGCTTAGCAGGTGGTTTTCTCTACCATGAATAAAAAATGCGGGACGCTGCATGGAGCGGTCCCGCATCTGATCGTTATGATAATGCTGATCTGATCCGGAGATCAGTTCTTCCGGCTTTTTTTCTCTCTCCGGTTCATCATCCATACCGAAAAGACGGCTGCAAGGAACGCTCCGGCAAATTTTGTGATCATATAGGAAGCCATCTGGTCCGGTGCATTATTCAGGATAAAGGAAAGCTGTGCGGAAAGCGCGGAAACAGCGAATACGACAAAGGCTGCGTTGAGTTCGATCCCGCGGAGATCAAAATCCTGCATGGCAATAATACCGGCAGTACCGCTGGCGATCGTCATGATCGGATCGGAAAGGGCTTCGGGTGTGGTCCGGATCTTTTGGGCAAGACTTGTCAGCGGTTTGCGGAGCAGTCTTGTCAGGAATTCCGACAGCGGGAGACATCCGAGCATTGTCACGGTGATCATGGCAATGATCCGCAGGGCATCCAGGATCGGTGTGATGATCGGGATGAGCGTTACGCCGGACATCTGCTGAAAAGCGCCGATCGTGATCCCAAAGATCCCGATCGCGCGGAGGATCTGCGAAAAGACGGAGAATATCCTGACCATCAGCGGAAGATTCTTCCAGATCCCCAGCAGGACCAGGAACGAAAGGATCAGGATCGGCAGGCTGTGCCAGAGGATTTCGCCCAGGCTCAGTTTTGCTGCGAGACCGCCGAGGATCAGTGCGGCCGGCATGACTGCAAGCCCTTCCAGGATCCCGCGGGCAAATGCATCCTGTTTGTCCTTGTCCTTCAGAACACGCATCCCCATCGGGATCGCGAAGCTGAGCGCTGTCCCGAAGGTTCCGGCCACATTGATGCCGCCGAAGAGGCCGAGACGCGGATCTGCAGCCAAGTCTTTTGCAAGGAAGAAACCGCCCCAGTCGATCGGGATCAGCCCGCCGAAAACGCCGGGATCGAACCCGAGGGCTGCAAAGAGCGGAACCACCGTTTTCTGCAGTGCCAGGGAAAGGACCGGGACCATAATGATCACGCCGGTGATCGATGTGGCCATCGGTCCCATGAGCGACAGTGCTTTTTCAAATTTACTGCCGAGCCCCAGTTTACTGCCGAAGAGAAAATCCAAACCGCCGATGACGGCGAAAATTGCCAGGATCCACGAAATTACCGTATTCATATCTGATTCCCTGCCTGATTTCAAGAGTAAACGGAATTATAAATCGGAAAGACGCTATGGACAACAATAATTGAAGAAAAGTGGGAAAAATAAAGCGAAAGCTGCTGTTTGGACAGCCAGCAGTTATAATTATTTCAGGGGGGAAAATGACAGAAGTGCAGCTGCAGATAAATGAACGGATCCGATGCATTCTGGATATCGGTGAAATGCTGCTTTCCAACGGTGCAGATGTGAACCGTGTGGAAGATACTACACAGCGCCTGTGCAGCGCTTTTGGATTTTCGGACTGCCAGGTCCATGCGATCAACTCAAGCATCATCCTGACGCTGAATTCTGCGGACGGAGAGGTCCATACCCAGGCCAGACGGATCAAACGGATCGATACAGATCTCAATAAAGTCTCGGAACTGAATGATCTTTCCAGAAGGATCTGCGCGGGAAACACGGATCCCGTATCTATCGCATCAGAAATGGACCGAATCCGGAAAGCCTCTGTCTACTCACCTTTCATGATCTATCTGGCATATGCGGCCGGGGCCGGGTTCTTTACCCTGTTTTTCGGAGGCTCAAAGCAGGATGTGCTGTTTTCGATACCGGTCGCACTGATCCTCCGCTTTTTCAAAGTCCGGCTGAGCCGGTATAACGATAATAAAATGGTGGACAACATCATCCTTTCAGCCATCTGCAGTTTTCTTGTGCTCGGCGGGGTGAAACTGCTTCCGTTTCTGCACGCGGATATGATCCTGATCGGTGACATCATGCTGCTGATCCCGGGACTGGCTTTCTGCAACAGTATCCATGATATGGTCATGGGGGATACCATCAGCGGTGTGCTTTCCCTTTTTGAAACGATCCTGCGGGCACTGGCGATCGCGATCGGTTACGTCGCTATCTGGGCTTTGATGGGGAGGCTGCTGTGAGCAGGGAACTGATTCAGATCCTGGCGGCGGGATTTGCCGGCTGCAGCTTCGCGGTGATCTTCCATATCCGCCCGAAATATATGCCGATGATTTTTGTCGGTGCGGCTGCCGGCTGGCTGGTCTATCTCCAATCCATGCGGATGGATATCAGCAGCGCGATGGCAATGGTGATCGCGGCGATGGCAGTGACCGTATATTCGGAGATCTTTGCCCGCATCGTCAAAATGCCCGTTTCCGTGATCTATACACCCACCGTGATCCCGCTGATCCCGGGAAGCCATCTGTATTACTGCATGCGCGGTTTCGTGACCGATGTGCACGCCGATTTTGTGAAATACGGCGAAATGCTCCTGGAGGATGCGCTCGGGATCGTTCTCGGGACCCTGATCGTCCTGACAGTCGTTTCCGCCCATACCGCCCGTAAGAAGCACGGCTGACCGATTCCCGAATACGCCGGTCCCGGCCGGATCCTCTATAAAAAATCACAAATGTCTGGACAAATATGCATCCGGATTTTATAATTTGTAATACCTATGGGGCATTCGTCCGATTCAAAAATAGAAATAAAGTGATATTTGTCAGTTTGAGATATGACTAAAGGGCAGTCATTAAACCGGCACTTTTAAGATACAATAAAAATTGTCAGACAACGTTTTAATCCGCTGATTTATTTGTTTTGTGGAAATGATATACATCCCTGTATATCTTAAACTTACAGAAAACTGTAAGAATACAAAAAGGAGAAAAAGAAGGATGAAAAAGTTTTTATCGTTGTTTCTTGTATTGGCAGTTTTGCTGATGGCCGTTTGCGCAGTATCTGCCGATGACTTCAAGGTCGGTGTGATTCTTGTCCATGATGAAAACTCGGGCTATGACCAGGCTCATATTGAAGGTGTCCAGGGCGCTGCCGAACGTCTCGGTCTTACAGCTGACCAGATCATCTTCAAATACAATATCCCGGAATCAGAAGAGTGCACTGATGCGGCGATCGACCTCGCCGAACAGGGCTGCAACCTGATCATCTCCGACTCTTACGGTCATCAGGCTTACATGATGGAAGCTGCCCGCGAATATCCGGATGTCCATTTCATCGCCTCCACCGGTGATACCGCCTGGAAGGAAGAAATGACCAACGTTTCCAACATGTTCCCGCACACCTTCGAATCCCGCTATGTTTCCGGTGTCGTTGCCGGTATGAAACTGAAGGAACTGATGGATGCCGGTACAGTCACCGATCCTCACATCGGTTATGTCGGTGCCTACCCGTACGCTGAAGTGGTTTCCGGCTACACCGGATTCTTCCTCGGCATCCGCTCCATCGTCCCGGAAGCCTACATGGATGTCCAGTACACCAACAGCTGGTATGATCCGAATGCTGAAGCTGCCGCTGCCGAAGCGCTGATCTCCCGCGGCTGTGTCATCATCGGCCAGCACGCTGACTCCACCGGTGCACCGTCCGCGATCCAGGCCGCTCAGGATAAAGGCACGATCGTCTACAGCGTCGGCTACAACATTGATATGCGCGCTGTCGCCCCGACCGCTGCCCTGACCAGCGCCCAGAACTGCTGGGTCGAACTTTACACCCCGATGATCGAAGCCGCGATGAAGGGTGAAGAACTCCCGAAGGATTACTCCGTCGGTTACGCACACGATGGCGTCCAGATCTCCGAACTGGGTGAATCCTGCGCCGAAGGTACCGCGGAAGCAGTTGAAGCCGCAATTGCCGCGATCAAAGACGGCACGCTGCATGTCTTCGATACTTCCACCTTCACCGTGAACGGTGAACCTGTCACCCACTGGTTCGCTCTGGATACCGATGGCGACTGGACTCCGGACAGCGAAGAAGCCATCGCTGACGGTTACTTCCATGAATCCGAAGTGATCTCCGCCCCGTATTTCAGCATCCGCATCGACGGGATCAAAGAACTGACCAACGAATAATTTGATTTGATTTCGGCTCGGGGAGTTTTGCAGCTCCCCGAGCCTTTTAATATCTGGATGTTTATTCACGTTTTGCCGGGTACGCAAAATCCGGCATATCGGATCAGGAAAGTACCTTCTGCATTCCGACATTTCAGAATCCGATGAACGAGGATAAGGGGATCCGAGTTCTCGTCGGGGAAAGGATGTTCCCTTGAGTAATCAGAATGCTGTAAAAATGGTGGATATCACCAAAACATTTGACGTTGTTCTGGCCAATAATAAGATCTGTCTGGATATCAATTACGGAGAGATCCTGGCCCTTTTAGGTGAAAATGGCAGCGGAAAAACCACGCTGATGAATATGCTTTCCGGCATTTACGCACCGGACAGCGGTGACATTTATGTAAACGGGAAACACGTCACCATCAACGATCCGGGAGATGCTTTTAAACTTCATATCGGGATGATCCATCAGCATTTCAAGCTGGTCGATGTAATGACGGCTGCCGAGAATATCATTCTCGGACTGAATGAAGGCCGCATGGTGGATCTGAAAAATGTCCGGAAACGGGTCAAAGATTTTTGTGACCGATACGGATTCGTTGTGGATCCGGATAAGAAAGTATATGATATGTCCGTATCGGAAAAGCAGACGCTTGAGATCGTCAAGCAGCTTTACCGCGGTGCAGATATCCTGATCCTGGATGAGCCGACGGCTGTCCTGACGCCACAGGAAACGCAAAAGCTTTTCGTCGTACTGCGGAATATGAAGGCGGACGGAAAAGCAGTCGTGATCATCACGCATAAACTGCATGAAGTGATGGATATTTCCGACCGGGTCGTTGTCCTGCTGAAAGGCAATTATGTCGGTGAGCTCATGACGAAGGATACGAACCCGCAGGAGCTGACCAACATGATGGTCGGACGGCCTACAACACTGAACATTGACCGCTCGGAGCCAAAAAACCTGCGGAAATGCCTTGAAGTAAAGCACCTCAGCGTGAAAGATATCTACGGGGTCATGAAACTTCAGGACGTTTCATTTACGGCATACGGCGGTGAGATCCTCGGTATTGCCGGGATTTCCGGAAGCGGGCAGCGTGAACTGCTGGAAGCGATCGCCGGTCTGGAAAAGCTGGAACCCGGTGCCGAGATCCTTTATACGCCGAATAAAGAAGGTGCAGCCGAAGTGGATCTTGCGGATCTTTCTCCGATACAGATCAAAAATCTTGGCGTCAGCCTCGCATTCGTCCCCGAGGACCGTCTCGGGATGGGTCTGGTCGGCAATATGGATATCGCAGAGAATATGATGCTGAAGAGCTACAAGGATGGCGCCGGTCCGTTCCTGGATCTGAAGAAGCCTCACGACCTTGCCGAAAAAGTCATCAAAGAGCTGGAAGTGCTGACGCCGAGCGTCAGTACACCGGTACGGCGTCTATCCGGCGGCAATATCCAGAAAGTCCTGGTAGGCCGGGAGATCGAACAGCACCCTTCACTGATGATGAGTGCTTATGCTGTCCGCGGTCTTGACATCAATACATCTTATACGATCTACAATCTGATGGATGAGCAGAAACAGAAAGGTGTCGCGGTCATTTTTGTCGGACAGGTGAGCGGCATTGTTGATGCGAGAAAAACCAAAAAGGAAGAAGTCGGGCTGATGATGACACATCTCGGACAGAAGGAGGCGGAATGGTGAACACTGACAAGAGGGAGCCTTTAATTCGTATTTCAAAGAGGGGCGCGATTCCCTGGTGGGCATCGCTGGGGATCCGTCTGCTCGGTCTGCTGCTTGCGCTGATTCTCTGTGCACTCATCATTTTCGGGATCACCAGGCTGAACCCGCTGAAGGTCTACGGGGCCATGTGGAACGGAGCGCTCGGCACGAACCGCCGTACGTGGGTAACGATCCGCGATACGATGATGATGCTTTGTATCGGTCTCGGTCTGGCGCCGGCTTTCAAGATGCGTTTCTGGAATATCGGCGCTGAAGGACAGGTACTCGCCGGCGGTATCGCTGCGGCGGCATGCATGCTGTACCTGCCGAAAACACTGCCGAACTGGCTGGCGCTGGTGATCATGTGCTGCGCGAGTGCTCTCGCCGGAGCGTTCTGGGGCTTTTTCCCGGGCTTCTGCAAGGCGCTGATCAATACAAACGAGACGCTGTTCACCCTGATGATGAACTATATCGCCATCCGGCTGACGGCGTATTTCGTGGCAAAATGGGAAAACCCGTACGGTTCGAATACCGTCGGGATCATCAATTCACAGTCCCGTTTCGGATGGTTCCCGAAGGTCTTTGATCAGCAATACGGTCTGAATGTGATCCTTGTGCTGGCGCTGACCGTCTTCATCTTTATTTATCTGAAGTATACAAAGCACGGCTTTGAGATCGCGGTCGTCGGGGACAGTGAAAACACGGCCCGTTACTGCGCGATCGACGTCAAGAAAGTGATCATCCGCACGATGATGCTTTCCGGCGCGATCTGCGGCATCGCAGGCTTCCTGGCAGTCGCAGGAGCCGGCCATACGATCTCGACCGATACAGCAGGCGGACGCGGGTTTACAACCATTATTGTCGCGTGGATGTCGAAATTCAATTCCTTCATCATGGCGGCAGTTTCCGCATTCCTGGTGTTCCTTGAAAAGGGCGCGATGCAGATCGCTTCACAGTACCAGCTTTCGGATTACATCTCCAATGTAGTAAAGGGGATCATCCTGATCTTCCTGCTGGGCAGTGAGTTCTTTGTGAACTTCAAGGTAAGACTCCGCGGGTCCCATAAATAGGAGGTGATGAAATGACACAATTTATTGCATTACTGAACTCTTCTGTCGTATTCGGGACCGTCATTCTGTTCGGAGCGATCGGTGAGATCCTGACGGAAAAGGGCGGCAACCTGAACCTCGGTGTGCCAGGCATTATGTATATGGGCGGCATCGCCGGCCTGATCGGTACTTTCTATTATGAATCCGCTATGGGGGCAAATGCCCTGCCGTGGCTCTGTATCCTGATCGCGATCATCTGTGCGCTGATCGCCTCCTTTATCAGCGGACTGCTGTTCGCTTTCATGACCGTTACGCTGCGCTGCAACCAGAATATTATGGGCCTGGCGTTCAACATTTTCGCTGCCGGCTTCGCCAATTTCTACGGCGGTTCACTGAACAAGCTGGCCGGCGGTGTCGGTCAGATCAATGTGCTGGTGACAAGCAAGGCGATCCGTACAACGATCCCCGGACTTTCAGGGATCCCTTACATCGGAAAGATCTTCTTTTCATACGGTTTTCTGGCTTATGTAGCGGTCGCGATGGCGGTCATTCTGCGCTGGTTCCTGAACCGCACGATGGTCGGTCTGAACCTCCGTGCCGTCGGTGAGGATCCGGCAGCTGCGGACGCGGTAGGTATCAACGTGACCAGATATAAGTATCTTTCGACCTGCATCGGTGCTGCCATCTCCGGACTTGGCGGTCTCTATTATGTGATGGACTATCAGAAGGGTACATGGGACAGTGCCGGCGGTGTTGAAGGACTCGGATGGCTTGCGGTTGCACTGGTGATCTTCGCCTCCTGGCGTCCGCTCCGCGCAATCTGGGGCGCTTATCTGTTCGGCATGCTTTCCTGGATGTATTTCTACATCTCCGGTCTGACACGATCTTCACAGGAGCTTTTCAAGATGCTGCCTTACCTGGCGACCCTGGCTGTGCTGATCTTCGTTTCTCTGCAGCATAAAGTGGAAAACCAGCCGCCGAAACACCTCGGTCTGCCGTACTTCCGTGAAGAACGGTAAAACCGGAAAAATATGCAAAAAACAGCCCGCTGAATTTCTGCGGGCTGTTTTTTGTGATCAGACGCTGATCGTTTTGTATTCTCTCCCCGAATGCGGCATAAATCGGGTGATCAGATCTTCTGTGCGGATGCGGAGATAGCTTGTTGTGGTGCCGTCGGTACCGGCATAATATTCGGCCGAGAGAACGTCCCTGTCAAAAACGATATTAACATCTTTTGAGCGGTCAAGCAGGACGGAAAAAACGGTCGTCGCGCCGATCTCCGTTCCGAGCATGGGGTCCAGAAACGATTCCGGAGCGAACGACACACGGGAGATCCCGAGTGCTGCACCGAAATCTTTTGTCCGGAAGGGTTTGCTGCCGGCGGTCACGAAAAGATAAAAAACGGTCTGCTGCCGGTTGCATAGAAACAGCGTTTTGGATGTATCGGCATACAGCCGTTCGTTGATCGCGATACAGTCTTCCATGGTAATGGCCGGTTCATTGTCGACCCGTTCGAAGGGGATCTGAAGCTCACGGAGAGCCGCATAGACTTTCCGCTGAAGGTCTGATTTAAAAACCGAAGGTTCAACTGTTTGAACTTCACTGACGCTGATCATATTTTCCGTTTTCCTCTAAAAATCAGGACCACCGGCTCAGCCGGTGGTTTGCTCTGCGCCTGTAAGGCGCCGGTACCCGCGTGCGCTTGTAAGCGCATGTCTGTGAACGCTTTGCTGTGCACATGGCTATCGGAAGGGATTGCTTCGCAGGGCGCGGCCCGGTCGTTCGT
>CADBKS010000188.1 GCA_902795255.1 uncultured Chloroflexota bacterium | reverse complement strand
ACCGTGTCCGAAGATCACGGCTTTACGGACCTCGGCGCCTTTTTCGGAATAAACCCGGCAGCGGACATTGAGACCGCTGCTGTTGATTTCAAAATTCTTTATCATCGGTCATTTCTCACACAGCTGATACAGCCGGGCTGAGTCATATTACCTGCCGACGGTATCAGATCCCGTCACAGACCCGTTCGATCAGTTCTCTGGAAGCGACGGCGTTATCGTTGCAGGTGTTCTCCAGTGAGATCTGGACATAAGGTTTATGCGCCTTCAGATAGCGGAGGATGGACGTGTAATCCATTTCACCCGTTCCCGCCGCGACACTCACAAGTTTTCCATCCTGTCTGATGAAGTCCTTGATGTGGACCATGGCGATATGTTCGCCCAGCTTATCCATGGCATCCGCGAAAACGGATTCCCGGTCATCGACATTTTCCATACACAGCAGGTTCACCGGGTCAAAGATGACGCGCAGGTTGCGGCTGCCGATACTGTGGATCACGTGCAGCGCAAGAGAGGGAGTGTAGACGATATGGTTCCACACCGGTTCGATCGCCAGTGTCACGCCATAATCCTCCGCGACCCGCACCACATCTTCAAGATTATGCATGAAGGTATTCAGCGCTTCCTGTGTATGCGTATTGCGGTCGAGTTTGTATTCAGCGTTCGGGGCTCCGGTTTCCGTACCGACCATCGCCGCGCCGCAGAGAGCCGCGACCCGCATATTCCCGTAATAACGCGCCTTGATATCACGCATCTTCACCTCATCCGGATGGGCCAGATTCAGGTAGCAACCGAGTACGGCGATATCCAGGTCATTTTTCTGAAAGACCCGTTTGAAATAAGTGCCGAGCCCTTCCGTCATCGCGGAAGGATCATAGCTGATCCCTTTCATCACCTTTTGCGGGGCCAGATGGACACAGCAGAAGCCTTCTTCCCGCGCTTTGGCCGCACGGGCTTCCAGCGTCTGCAGTTCTTCCGCACAGCCGCTGTTTACATCATGCAGACGGATACCGATTTGAAGCATTATTTCTCCTTTGAATTAAAAGCGGAATACAGCCGTGAAGCTGCCGGGATCCCGGTTTGATTATTCCGGAGCCCGGCAGCTTCACGCGTTACCGTTCAGTTATCACACGGATCAGAGGTTAAAGTAACGTGCAGCGTTCTTGTAGGAAACACCCTCAACGATCTTCTTCAGGCTTGCCTCGCTGTTGGGATATTCCCCGTTTTCGACCCAGTTCCCGACCATATTGCAGAAAATGCGGCGGAAATAATCGTGTCTGGCATAGGAAAGGAAGGAGCGGGAATCCGTGAGCATGCCGATGAAGTTTCCGAGCAGGCTGAGATTGGCAAAGGAGCGCATCTGCGCTTCCATGCCGGATTTTGTGTCCAGGAACCACCAGGCAGAGCCGAGCTGCATCTTGCCGATCACCTCATCGGACTGGAAGCAGCCGAGGATCGTCCCGAGCTGATCAAAATCGGTGGAATTCAGGGAGTACAGGATCGTCTTCGGGCATTCACCGTTTTCATCCAGTGCGGAAAGCAGGTCCGCGATATCACCGCCGCAGCTGTTCTGGGAGATCATATCGTATCCTGTATCCGGACCGAGCTGCCGGTACATCCGCGCATTGGCGTTGCGCTTGCAGGAATAATGCAGCTGCATGGCAATATTCAGCCGGTGATATTCCCTGCCCAGGTACATCAGGATCGCGGTCTGGTATTTTTCAGCCTCTTCGGTGCTGACTTCACCGCCGTTCATGACCTTCCGGTAAACGGCATTCACTTCCTCATATGAAGCCGGGCGGAAAGGAATGTAGTCCAGCCCGTGGTCACTGGCTCGGCAGCCGAGTTCCGCGAAGTATTCGAGCCGTTCGGTCAGTGCCGCGCAGACATCCCGGACACTTTCGAGTGTTTCTTTTCCGACACTAGCAGCAAGTTTCGCGATATATGCGGCAAAACCGGGCTTATTGATATTGATGGCCTTATCCGGGCGGTAGGAAGGGCAGACTTTTACGGTGATGGTCGGATCCGCCGCGATCTTCTTGTGCCATTCCAGTGTATCCGCGGGATCATCCGTCGTACCGATCATGGCAACATTCGCCTTGCGGATGATCCCCCGGACGGTCAGATCCGGATCATGCTGCAGTTTGTCACAGCACAGATCCCAGACCTCTTTGGCGTTTTCGAGCGTCAGCGGCTGATCATAACCGAAAAACTGATGGAGTTCCAGGTTGCACCAGTGGAACATCGGGTTCCCGATGGCCATTTCCAGTGCTTCGACAAATTTCAGGAAACGTTCGTAGTCCGGTTTATCCCCGGTCACATAATCTTCGCTCACGCCGTTGGAACGCATCACGCGCCACTTATAGTGGTCGCCGAAATAGCTGCCGTCCGGCATCTTTCCGCCCAGCCAGACCTCCGTGAGGTTGTTGAAGCGCCGGTCTTCGTAGATCTCCTGCGGGCTGATATGGCAGTGATAGTCGACCAGCGGCTGGGACTCAGCGTAATCGTGGAATAAATGTTTCGCGGTTTCGGTTTCCAGAAGGAAATCTTTATCCATAAACGGTTTCATTGTACAAACTCTCCTGATTTTTATAAAGTGACTCCATCTTTAAAGATGGCCAGGTTTTTCTTGCTCAGTGCTTCACTGGCGGGATGCTTTTCCCCGGAAGCGACCTGCAGTACATAGGCAAACAGGTCTTCCGTCTCTTCGGCCATGGTTTTGCCTTCCAGCAGCATCCCCGCGTTGAAGTCGATCCAGTTCTTCTTCCGCGCGGCGATATCGGACTGCGTGGAAACTTTCACGGTCGGGACCGGGCAGCCGAAAGGCGTGCCGCGTCCGGTCGTGAAAAGGATCATCTGCGCACCGCTGATCGCCAGCGCTGTCGCCGCCACCAGGTCATTGCCCGGCGCCTGCAGCAGGTTCAGTCCCGGCGTCGTCAGGGTGTCGCCGTAATGCAGCACGTCGCGGACAGTGATCCGTCCGCCTTTCTGCACACAACCCAGGGATTTATCCTCCAGAGTGGTGATACCGCCTTTTTTATTGCCCGGAGAAGGATTCTCATTGATCTTTTCCCCGTAGCGCATGAAATATTCTTTGAAATCATTGATGAGCGCGACCGTCTTTTCAAAAACGGCTTCGTTTTCCGCGCGGTCCATCAGCATGGTCTCGGCGCCGAACATTTCCGGTACTTCCGTCAGCATCACCGCACCGCCCTGCGCGCTCAGTTTTTCAGCGAAGGAACCCAGCAGCGGATTGGCCGTGATACCGGAGAATCCATCCGATCCGCCGCACTTGAGTCCGACGGTCAGTTTGGAAGCCGGGACCGGCTCCCGGGTGCATTTCGCGGCAGCGGCCATCAGCTCTTTTACGATCGCCGTTCCCTCGGCGATCTCGTCTTCGACCTGCTGGCAGACCAGGAATTTCACCCGTTCGGGATCATATTCCCCGAGGACCTGTTTCAGGTCATCGATCTGATTGTTTTCGCAGCCCAGCCCCAGCACCAGGACCCCGGCGGCATTCGGATGACGGATCAGCCCGCAGAGCGCTTTCTGCGTCATCAGATGGTCCCCGCCCAGCTGCGAACAGCCATACGGATGGGTATAAGCGCAGACGCGCTCCACACCTTCCGGCATTTCCGCGCGGCAGCGGTCTTCGATCGCTTCCGCGATCCCGTTGACACAGCCCACCGTCGGAATGATCCAGACTTCATTGCGGATCCCGACCCGGCCGTCCGGACGGACATAGCCCATAAAAGTCTGCGGCTCTTCGACCCGGTCAGTACCCTTTACCGGATGGTAAGCATATTCCCGCAGACCTTCCAGATTGGATTTCACATTGTGCGTGTGTACATGTTCACCGGCCTTAATGTCCGCCTTTGCGTGACCGATCGGGAAACCGTACTTGATAATATTCACGCCTTCGGGAATATCCGTAAGTGCGATCTTGTGTCCTGCCGGGATCTCTTCGGCAGCAGTCACGGCATACCCGTCCAGATCCACCGGTGTTCCGGCAGGGACGGTTTTCAGGGCCACAGCCACATTGTCACTTGAATGGATGCGGATAAAGTTGTTCATACTCAGCCTAACAGCGCCTCCACCGCCGCGCGCGGATCCTTTCGGATCTCAGTCAGCCAGCCATACACGCGGCCGGTGAGGGAACTCAGATCAATACCCCAGAGCGATTCATCGGCAAGGATCCGTCTGACATCTTCCTCACTCCGTGCCTGAATGGCAGCCACCACTTTGCGGTCCTCCCGGATCGGATACGGTTCACCGTTCACACGTCTGCCGTAATACTGGTCATTTTCATCATAAGCCACCGTATCAAAAGCCAGCAGCGCGGCCAGGGAAAAGATCAGCACCTTCGGATCATTTCCGGCTTTGAGCGTATCGCAGACCGTCGGCAGATCGCGGGCTTTCCATTTTGAAACGGAATTCAGGGAGATATCCAGCAGTTTGTGGTTCAGGAAGGGATTTTCGAAGCGTTCCATCACCTCATCGGCAAATTCTCTCGTTTCCTCGAGCGGCTGCGGGACTGCCGGGGCCAGTTCTTCATAGCAGACCCGGTCAATATAACGGCGCAGCAGCGGATCAGCCATGGCGTCCGCGACGATATTCACACCGCAGAGATAACTGATCATCGCCATGGCAGTATGCGTACCGTTGAGCACGCGGACCTTGCGTTCCCGGAACGGCTTCAGGTCATCGGTGAAGACCACCGGCATTCCGGCTTTATCCAGCGGGAAATCCGCACGGATATCCCGGTCACCGGCAATGATCCACAAGCCGAAAGGTTCCGCGACAACATACATGCTGTCATCGGGATACTTTTCACTCATCGCCTGTGTCTTTCCGGAAACGATGCGGTCGACCAGGGTAGAACAAAAATCGTTCGCCTCTTCCACCCAGGCAAGGAATGCTTCATCCAGGTTCCAGTGCCGGATTAGCCTGACAACGCAGTCCTTCAGGACTTTGCCGTTATCCTCGATCAGCTCGACCGGCAAAATGATCAGCCCTTTGCTGCGGTCCCCGCCGAAGGCCTGATAGCGCTCGTACAGGAACTGCACCAGACGGCCGGGAAAACTGGCTGCCGGCCGGGCATCAAAACGGTCCGTTTCATCATAAACGATCCCTGCTTCCGTCGTGTTGGAGATCAGGAAGCGGAGTGTATCCAGCCGGGCAAGGGCCTGATAAGCTTCGTAATCGGTATAAGGATTGACTGTCCCGCGGACCGAAGTGACCGTTCTGGCTTCATCCACAACAGCGCCGTCCTGTTTCCCCTGCAGGATCACATGATACTGACCTCCCTGCGCAGCCAGCCGGTCCGGTCCGCTGCCCGGGACCTGTTTGACCATGACAACATCCCCGTCAAAACAGCCCCGCTCATTGGCGATATCGATCATATAATCAGCAAAAGCGCGCAGGAAATTCCCCGTACCGAACTGAGCGACGCGGACAGGATGTTTTCCCTGTGCAGTAAGTTCATTAATGTTCATCCTTCGATCCTTCTGCCGGAAACCGGCGCAATTCAACATTATATTAATTGTAGTATAGTTTCGGTTTTGCCAAAGTCAATGAATGATACGGTTATATTTATGCAGTTAAAAGGTCCGTGAAACCGGGTTTCAAATCAGGACCACCGGCTGAGCCGGTGGTTTGCTCTGCGCCTGTAAGGCGCTGGTACCCGCGTGCGCTTGTAAGCGCATGTCTGTAAACGCTTTGCT
>CADBKS010000187.1 GCA_902795255.1 uncultured Chloroflexota bacterium | reverse complement strand
AACGGCGGAATGGTCCGGCGGCCATGAAAATATAAGGGGAAGTCAATGAAGGGAATCATACTTGCGGGAGGAGCCGGTACGCGTCTGTACCCGCTGACGATGATCACGAGCAAGCAGCTGCTGCCGGTTTATGACAAGCCGATGATCTACTATCCGCTGTCCACCCTGATGCTTGCCGGAATCCGTGATATCCTGATCATTTCCACACCGGCCGACCTGACAAATTTTGAAGCCCTGCTCGGAGACGGGAGCCAATTCGGCGTCAATTTCAGCTATAAAGTCCAGCAGAGACCGGAGGGGCTTGCACAGGCGCTGATCATCGGGGAAGATTTCATCGGTGATGACTGCTGCGCGCTGATCCTCGGCGATAATATTTTCTACGGCAGCGGTTTCGGCCGGATCCTCCGTTCGGCTGTCGAGAACGCGGAAGAGGGACATGCGACCGTATTCGGCTACACAGTTCCTGATCCGGAACGCTTCGGCATCATGGAACTGGACAGCGACGGAAATGTGCTTTCCATCGAGGAAAAACCCGAGCATCCCAAAAGCAATTACTGTGTTACAGGGCTTTACTTTTATCCCCGCGGTGTCAGCAGTCTCGCAAAAACGATCCGGAAATCGGAACGGGGAGAACTGGAGATCACTTCCCTGAACGAGATCTACCGGGAAGAAGGCAGACTGAAAGCGGTGCTGCTCGGGCGCGGATATGCATGGATGGACGCGGGTACTTTTGACTCCATGATGGATGCGGGCTCATTTGTGCAGATGATCGAAAAGCGGCAGTGCGTCAAGATCAGTGCTCCGGAGGAAATTGCCTACCGCATGGGCTGGCTGACCAAAGAACAGCTGATCCAGGCGGCCGAACGCTATGGCAGAAGCCCATACGGTCAGCATCTGTATAATGTCGCGGATGACAAGATCTTCTCATCCTGAACGGGAGAAATAAACCATAATGAAAACAGTCCTTATTACGGGCGGGGCCGGATTCATCGGCTCAAATTTCATTTATTATCAGCAGAAAAACCATCCGGAAGATCGTATCGTCTGTCTGGATGCGCTGACCTACGCAGCCAATATCCACACACTCAATGATGCTCAAAAGAGCCCCAACTTCCGATTTGTCAAAGGCGATATCAGAGACCGCCAAACGGTCAATGCGCTTTTTGAAGCAGAGAAGCCCGATATCGTGGTCAATTTTGCCGCGGAATCTCATGTGGACCGCAGCATTACCGGACCGGAAATCTTTCTTCAGACAAATATCATCGGAACTTCCGTAGTGATGGATGCCTGCCGGCAGTACGGCGTGGAGCGTTTTCATCAGGTCGGAACCGACGAAGTTTACGGGGATCTTCCGCTGGACCGTCCCGATCTTTTCTTCCGGGAAGATACGCCGATCCACACATCTTCCCCTTATTCCGCTTCCAAAGCAAGTGCCGACCTGCTGGCGATGGCTTATTTCCGGACATACGGTCTGCCGGTGACCATCTCCCGCTGTTCCAATAATTACGGTCCCTGGCAGTTTCCCGAAAAGCTGATCCCGCTGATGATCAATAATGCCCTGCACGATAAACCTCTTCCCATGTACGGACAGGGCATCAATGTCCGGGACTGGCTGTATGTTGAAGACCACTGCAAAGCCATCGACTTGATCATCCGGGACGGGAAGGCCGGTGAGGTCTACAATATCGGCGGACACAATGAAAAAGCCAACATTGAGATCGTGAAGATCATCCTGGCTGAACTGGGAAAGCCGGAATCGCTGATCACATTTGTCGCAGACCGAAAAGGGCATGACCGCCGTTACGCGATCGACCCGTCCAAGATCCGATCCGAATTGGGCTGGGAACCGGAAACCATGTTCGCTGACGGCATCCGCAGAACGATCCGCTGGTACCTGGACCATTCCGAGTGGATGGAAGAAGTGACCAGCGGGGCATATGTGACCTACTGCGAGCAGATGTACGGTCAGGCGGTTTGAAAAAAGGCTTTTAATTTCCTGACTGATGCTCCGGCAGGGACGGGCCCGCCGGTTTTTCACTCTAAATTTCGTGTATTATTATGCGATCATCACAAACTGACTAACCAAAGGCAATAAATCCGGCGTTTAGTGGTGCATATAGACAGAAAAGAACGGGCGGGACAATTGTCCCGCCCGTTCTTTTCTGATTTGAAAATGATCCTGCTGATCAGTAGCGCTGACGGATCTCTTCGATCACGTGGTTCAGGCTTATTTCCATCGTGCCGTCTTTGAACGGATTGAGCAGGTTCCCGATCTCCAGAAGTTCGAAATAGCCCTTCGTTCCGCCTGCGCGGCAAAGGCGCAGATAATCCTGCCAGGCTTTGGGGCGGTCTTCCTTCATCCTGCCGTAATACTGGAATGCACAGACCTGTGCCAGTGCGTAATCGATGTAATAGAAGGGGTAGAGGAAGATGTGCTGCTTCTGCATCCAGAATCCGCCGCCTTCCAGGAAAGGTTCTCCGTCATAATCACGCCACGGCATATAAGCCTTTTCGATCTCCCGCCAGACCTGACGGCGTTCCATGGCCGTCATATCCGGGTTTTCATAGACACGGTGCTGGAATTCATCCACGCAGGCCATATACGGGATCACGGAAATCGCCCCGATCAGGTGGGCGGTGAGGTATTTTTCACAGTTCTCCCCGAAGAAGCTCTCCATCCACGGATAAGCGAAATGCTCCATCGTCATGGAGTGGATCTCATTGATCTCCGATGTCGAACCGGAAAGCATGGATACCGGGATTGAGCGCATCGCGAGATACCCCTGAAACGCGTGGCCGGCCTCATGCGTGAGTACGTCCACATCGGCACTGGTGCCATTGAAGTTGCTGAAAATAAACGGCGCTTTATACCCGGGGAAACGCGTCATGTAACCGCCCATCCGCTTTCCGGGACGTGTCTGCAGGTCAAACAGATGATACTGAACCATAAAGTCAAAGAATTCCCCGGTCTCCGGGCTCATTTCGCGGTACATCTGCTGTGCCTTTGCGACCAGTTCCTCCATGGTGCCGATCGGATCCGCATTTCCTTCGGGGAAAATGAGCGCTTCATCGTAGTAGTGAAGTTTATCAACACCCAGCAGCTGCCGCTGTTTTTCCCGGATCTCCGCAACGGCCGGAGTGATGATCTCTTTGATCTTTGCGCGGAATTTTGCTGCTTCTTCCTGCGTATAATCAAACCGCCTGCGCTGCAGGTAAGCCAGGTCCGTGTAGCTCTTGAAACCGAGCTTCTGCGCCATCCCGTGGCGCAGATGGACCAGCTCATCATACTGCGCATCCAGCTTCGGGCTGATCTGCTCGTAGAGCGCTGCCCAGGCGTGGAAAGCTTCCCGGCGTTCCTCACGGTCCGTACTTTCCATATGCTTCAGAAGGCCGTAGAAATTGCACTTTTCGCCGCGGAATTCAGTGGAAGCCACGGCACTGTCTTTCTGGTACTGCTGGCAAAGCTCGCTTTCACGGATGGTATCGGCAATGATCTTTTCATCGGAGGTCTTCAGCGAAGCATCGACCATCCGCAGCAGCTGTGCTCCGAATTCCCGTTCAATATCAGCCCGGAACGGGGAATCGGCAATCGCCTGACGGTACTTTTTCCGCAGCGGGATCAGCGCTGCAGACTGTTCCCGCAGCCATTTGATCTCGGCTTCATAATAGGCGTCGGTGGTATCGATCGTATTCCGTACCGAACACAGACTGATCATTGTATCCACCTTATTCTCCTCTTCCTGCAGGGAAAAGAAAGCGGCTTTCACTTCGTCACAGGAAACTGCTCCTTCCACATTTCGGATCACAGTTTCATAGCACTGTTTCATTTTTTCCATATCCGGCCGGGAGTAAGGCATTTCCCGGAAGTCGACCATCGTCATACTGCTGTCAGCGTTTTGCATTTTCACCTTCACCTGATAAAATTCTTTTCCCGCCTGTGCTTCCGGCAGTTCACGGAAACGGCTGCATTTTTCGTACAAGTACAAAGCGGGGAATGATCACAACTGCTGTTTCCATTATAAACCGCCGACAGCACAATTTCCGGAAGAGATGCAGGGAATCTTCTGCCTTTTCGGAACCGGCATTTTGATTTTCGATCCGATCATCCCGATGTCTCCGCGTTATCTGATTTATAATTTTTCTATATCCATATAACCGCAGTCCGCAATATCCGGCGCGGACAAACCGTCAGGAACTGCAGTGCAGGCAGATTTCCGAAGAAGGAAAGGATCAGAATATGAGGAATCATGAAGTAAAAACGCCGCATCCGCTGCTGGATGAAGCGGGGAACCTGGCCGAACCCGGCTGGAGCCGGTCATTGGTTCAGCGATATGACCGCAGCCGGATCAAAGCCCCCAAATGGCGGATCAAAGAATGGGACTATTACCTCGTCATGGGCAAAGAATTCGCCGGAGCCTTCACCATATCGGATGACGGATATATCGGCCTGCAGTCAGTATCACTGCTTCGTTTCGGCGGGAAGCCATGGGAACACACGGAGACCGTCCTGAACCTGCTTCCTATGGGAAAACTGAAGCTTCCCTCCGATTCTTCTGCCGGCGTCACAACTTATTCGGATCCGCGGCTGCAAATGACGTTTTCCGCCGAAAAGGGGAAACGCCGCATCACCTGCCATTTTGAGCGCTTCTTTGAAGGAAAACCCTTTGACTGCGACATACTGCTTGAACAGCCGGAAATGGATTCCATGGTCATTGCAACGCCGTGGGACAAAAAGGCGCATTTCTACTACAATCAGAAGATCAACTGTATGCGAGCTTCCGGGTATATGGCATTTGACGGTGTCCGGTATGCTTTTGACCCTTCATCGGATTTCGGCACACTGGACTGGGGACGGGGTGTATGGACTTATGACAATACATGGTACTGGGGCTCCGGGAATGCCGATATCGGCGGACATTCTTTTGGATTCAACATCGGATACGGCTTCGGAAACACACAGGCAGCAACGGAAAACGTGTTGTTTTACGACGGGAAGGCCCACAAACTGGATGATGTGACATTTCATATTCCGGAGACCGGGTATATTATGGATCCATGGAAATTTACATCTTCCGATGGCCGCTTTGAAATGGATTTTCAGCCTGTTCTTGACCGCGCAGCAAAGCTGGATTTCAAAGTACTGATATCCGATCAGCACCAGGTTTTTGGAAAGATGAGCGGAACAGCGATCCTGGATGACGGGACACCTGTGACGATCCGGGACGTTATGTGTTTTGCCGAAAAAGTACACAACAGATACTGATTCAGGCCCCGCATACGGTCCCGGAGGGTGCGCTGACCGGCTGCAGCCGGCCGTTCGGTCGGCAGAGACAGAACGGCGTTTTATTATGAAGGGAGCAGGAAAAACAATGCTATTCAAAAATGCAAGGATCGAGAATTCAGAAACAGTACAGGATTTCCGGTCGGAAGACGGCGTGATCCGGGAAATCGGGAGACTGGATGAATATCCCGGAGAAGAAGTCATGGATCTGGGAGGCAAACTGGTGCTTCCGCCGTTTATTGAGTCCCACGTTCACCTGGACACCTGCCTGACTGCGGGCGATCCGGTATGGAACCTTTCGGGGACTTTATTTGAGGGGATCGAATGCTGGAGCAAGCGGAAAGAAAAACTGAGTGAGAAAGATATCAGGGACAGGGTGAACAGGGTCGTCCGGATGTATGCCGCCAACGGGATCCAGTTTATCCGGACCCATATCGATAT
>CADBKS010000186.1 GCA_902795255.1 uncultured Chloroflexota bacterium | reverse complement strand
CGTCCTTGTAAAACCGCACCAGCGCATCGCCTTCATCCGCTCATCGGAGATCGGGCCTTTGATATGGTCCCTCAAAAAGACCGCCACATCGGAGCCGAAATACTTTTTCCGATATTCATCCTCCGTGCAGTCAAGCCTGCCTAAACCGTATTTTTCAAAAACGCGGAGGTATGGCGCGTAATACAGATCGACAGAATCCGCGATCGTGCCGTCCAGATCCCAGAGAATTCCGATTTTTTCCATTCGCATCGTCCATCCGTTCATCAAAACGTTCCGCAGTGCCTGCGTACTGCAGGCCGGGAATGTCAGTCCGCCCCGCACCCGCGGAACTGCCTGCGGAGAAAAGCCCTATAATCAATCAGAAGGCGCATGGCGCCTTCTGAACTTTCAACATGTAAAACCAGCAAGCCGGATCAGTAAAGTTTTGCCCCGGCAGGGATGTGCGGGTCGACCATCAGCAGCTGCAGTTTTTCCTCACCGTTTTCCTTATGCAGCGCGGAAAGCAGCATCCCGCAGGATTCCACGCCCATCATTGCACGCGGAGGCAGGTTGACGATGGCGATCAGCGTCTTTCCGATCAGCGTTTCCGGTTCATAATACGCATGGATCCCGCTCAGGATCGTGCGGTCATTGCCCGTACCGTCATCCAGTGTGAATTTCAGCAGTTTCTTGCTCTTCGGGACAGCCACGCAGTCCTTGACCTTTACAGCCCGGAAATCCGACTTGCTGAAGGTATCAAAGTCCACCAGGTCCCGGAAGAGCGGTTCGATCTCGACATTGGAGAAATCGATCTTTTCCGGAGCCGCTTCGGCTGTTTGCGTCTGAGCTTCCGCAGCGGTGCCGTCTTCAGCAGGATTATCCCCGTTTCCGCGGTCACGCAGGTGCGGGAAGAGCAGAACTTCACGGATCGTGCTGCTGTCCGTGAGCAGCATGGTCAGGCGGTCGATCCCCATACCGAACCCGCCGCACGGAGGCATCCCGTAGCGCATGGCGCGCAGGTAGTCCTCATCGATCGGATTGTTTTCATCATCATCCTTGTCATAGGAGCGGCCCATTTCAAGGAAGCGGATCTCCTGATCGATCGGGTCATTCAGCTCCGTGAAAGCGTTGCACAGTTCCATACCTGCCACAAAACCTTCGAAGCGTTCAGTCGTCGTCGGATCATCCGGCTTGCGTTTTGCCAGCGGAGAGATCTCCCACGGATAGTCATACAGGAAAGTCGGCTGCACAAAGGTCGGTTCGAGGAAATCACCGACCAGCTGGTCGATCAGCTTGCCGCGCGGAGTGCCCGGTTTAAACTGGATGCCCTTTTCCTTCATGACTTCGGCCAGGCTTTCGGTCGTCGGATAGGCCGCGATATCGATCCCGGCGGTGTCAATGATCCCCTGGCGCATGTTGACACGGTTCCAGGGTTTCGCGAAATCGATCTCGATCCCGTTGTAGGTGAATTTGGTCGTACCGAGTGCTTTTTCAGCCGTGTAGCGCAGCATCTTTTCGACGAAATCCATGACCTTGAGATAGTCGAAATACGCGCAGTAGAATTCGACCTGGGTGAATTCCGGATTGTGTTTGTAGGAAACGCCCTCATTGCGGAAGTCGCGGCCGATCTCATAAACACGGTCCAGACCGCCGACCAGCAGGCGCTTCAGATAAAGCTCAAAGGAAATGCGCAGGAACAGGTCCTGATGCAGCTGGTTGTGATGGGTCACAAAAGGACGGGCTGCCGCACCGCCGTAGATCGGCTGCAGGACCGGGGTCTCGACTTCCAGAAAGTCGTTGGAATCCAGGAAGCTGCGGATCGCGCTGACGATCTTCGCGCGGGTGCGGAAGATATCCTTGACGCCCGGATTGACGACCAGGTCGGCATAGCGCTGGCGGTAGCGCAGTTCCGGATCATTCAGCCCGGTATGGCTGACGACCTCTCCGTTGACGACCTCATCCTTGGCAGCCGGCAGCGGTGAGACCGCTTTGGCAAGCATGCGGATATCTTCGGTCAGCAGGGAAAGCTCACCGGATTTGGTGCGCATCAGTGTACCTTTGGCTTCGACGAAATCCCCGAGGTCGAAATACTCCTTGAAGAACTGCAGCTTATCGCCCATTTCGTTGACCCGCATAAACAGCTGGATACGGCCGGTGGAATCCTCAATGTGGGTGAAGGCAAGCTTGCCCATCACGCGCAGGCTGCGCATACGCCCGGCGATGATATATTCTGTGTTATCCGTCTCACCTTTGGCTTCGGCAGCTTCAAATGCTTCGCAGGCTTTGCGGATCGTACTGTTTACGTAAGACCGGGTCGGATATGGATCAATATTCAGGCTCTTCAGTTTGTTGATCTTTTCGACCCGAAATTTTTCAAGTTCGTTCAGTTCCATGGATACACCTTCCGATAATCATGATCGACAAATAGTCACCCGATAATTATATATCAGTGGACCCGAAAAAATACGGTGCGTGTGACGATTTGTGAATACGTGCCCGGCGGGAATTTCCGGTTCGGGTATAATTCAACTGCGATAACGAAACACACGGCAGCCATCCGATACCCCAACCGGCGCTTCAGGGCGCAGCGAAAGAGATCCTAATGACGAAAAAACACTATCTTTTCTTTGATATCGACGGAACACTTGTCGCGGGCGGTTACGGCCGCGGCTACGTTCCGGAGTCCGCTGCGCAGGCACTGGAAAAACTGCGGACCGCCGGTCATTTTCTGTGCATCTGCACCGGCCGGTCAGAAGCGATGGCTTCCGGATATATGCACCGGCTCGGTTTTGAAAACATGGTCAGCGACGGCGGTTACGGCATCACACTCGGGGGCAAACTCCTCGGGATCCGGCCCCTTCCGAAAGAAAAGATCCTCCGCCTGATCGATGAATGTGAGCGCAAAGGTTTTCCGTGGGGGATCCAGCCGGACAACTCCGTGACCCGTCTGGTCCCGGACAAACGTTTTGAAGCCGCCACACACGATGTGTATATGAAAACAGCCGTACAACCCGGGCTGGACCCGCGGAGCTTTGAAGCGATCTATAAAATGTATATCGCCTGTCTTCCCGGACAGGAAGAACAGTTCACGGCGCTCGGAGATTTGCCCTGGGGACGTTACCACCGGGAATATATCTTCATTGAACCGTCAGACAAGGCATACGGGATCAGCAGGGTCATGGAACAGCTGAACGCGGATCCGGCAGACGCGGTCGTTTTCGGAGATTCCCGCAATGATCTTTCCATGTTCCGCGGCCCATGGACCAAAGTCGCCATGGGGAACGCCATACCGGAGCTCAAGGAACTTGCGGACTTTGTTACTGCCGATGTTGCCGATGACGGCATTTACAAAGCCTGCGAAGCGCTGAATCTTTTCGGCTGATACAGCTTAACCGACAAAAGCTGCCCGGATACCGGAGCAGCGGATTTGCTCAGCCAATGTTGAACATACGCGCACGAGATCGTGCGCGTATGAATTATTTCACTTCCAGGATTTTGATCGTATAAGAACCGGCAGGAGCTTCTACTTCCACAGTCTCCCCCGCGTGGCGGCCCATCACGGCTTTGCCGATCGGAGATTCGTTCGAGATCTTGTTTTCCATCAGGTTCACTTCCGGCGCACCGACGATCATGTAGGTCTCCGGCTCATCCTCGCCGTCCTCATGAATGATGACCGTGGAACCGACGCCGACTTCACCGGAGCGGACGGGTTCATCCACGACTTTGGCATTAGAGAGAAGATAAGCAAGGTCATCGATCCGGCCTTCCACGAAAGCCTGTTCGTTTCTGGCCGCTTCCAGCTCCGCGTTTTCCAGCAGGTCGTCACCGCCGCCTTCGATCGCGCTGTGCAGACGCTCGGAAACTTCCACCCGCTTGACATTGCGCAGGTAGTCCAGCTCCGCTTCGATCTTGTTGTAACCTTCCCGGGTAAGGATCGTATCAGCCATAAACACCTCCTCAAACAAAACAGAGATAATAGCTTTAGATGAAAAAAATACCCTCTTCTTTCGAAGAGAGTAAATTGTTTGTGAGCGCGGAGGGATTCGAACCCTCAACAAATGGCTTAAAAGGCCACTGCTCTGCCGTTGAGCTACGCGCCCATCACACAACGAAGTTTATCTTAGCACTGACCGCCCGTGTTGTCAATAATTTTCATCATTTTCATGACTGCAATTCGTCAATTCATCACAGTTCGGTCGAATACATATAATCGAACTCGACGATGACCAGCTTTCCGAAAAGCGGGATCCGCTTCGCCTTGCCCTGCAGCGCCAGGATGATCCCGCGGACCATGCAGACCAGGCAGAAGAAAGTCAGCGCAAGGGACAGGAACGGGCCAACCTTCGGAACAGCCGCAAGCCCCACACCGCCCAGCGTCTGCAGGATCAGCAGGATCAGCCCCTGGTTGCAGTGGTAGCGTGCGAATTTGCTCTCCGGGTGCATGATCAGCGGCACGAAAAAAAACAGATATCCGATCGCAGAGGATATCCGCGCCTGATCATTCGTCTCCTTATCAAATTTCAGCGCCAGATCCTCATTCAGTCCGGAATGGTCAATGGTCATGGTTCTCCTGTTCAAATGCGGAATGCGGAATTCGGAAATCGGAATTTCCTATTCCGCATCCGTTTTCTGTATTTTGGTAATCGAAACAAGAAGCCTGATGACTTCTTCAACATCGGCATAAATACTGGCAAAACCTTCTTCAGGCAGATATCCGCTCTCGTGTAAAAGCTCAAGCCAATATGCTGTTTCTTCCGCCTCCTTCAGGGCAATATTCAGCTTTGAATAAAAATCCGCTTTCGATTGTCCCCGCAGGCTTTCGCGGATATTGGCTCCGATACTGGTCCCGCTTCGGAGAAGCTGTCTGGACATGACAAACTCATGCTTTTGTTCACGCAGGTATCGATACAGCCTGATGATGCGCAAAGCAAAAGCCTTGCTTTTCTCCGCAACAGGATTATCCTTTGCCACGATTCCGAATTCCGCTTTCCGAATTCCGATTTTACTTGATCCCGTTTCCGATAAAGGCTACTTTGATCTGGCGGTTGGCGAAGATGTAGAGGATCAGCAGCGGGGCCATGATCATCACGTTGCCGGCCATCGTCAGGTCCCAGCGGGAGATCAGGTCTTCCGCGAGTCCCGTCAGACGGTTCATAGCCAGCGGCAGGGTACGGATATTGTCGTTCGTGGTCAGCGTCTGGAGCCAGAAGTAACCGTTCCATTTGGAAATGAAGGAAAGCATGATCTGCGTGATCATGAACGGCTTCACGGCCGGCAGCATGACCCGGAAGATCACCGAAAATTCACTCGCGCCGTCCAGACGGGCCGCTTCGACCAGTTCCTGCGGGACCTGCTTGAACGCGTTGCGCAGGAAGAAAAGAAGACAGGGCGCCTTGAAGCAAAGAAAGAAACAATTGTCAATACCTTGCGGGAGAAATGGCCCGGGAAAACGCCATTAAGTGAGGATGAGATTAAACCGCAGGATTACGCGCAAAGCCGTCAGCGATTGCGTGCGCAAATCAAACAGGAAGAAGAGACATTAAAACGTTTGCAGAAACGTTATGAATTAATGAATCGGATTCTCACGTCTTTAGATGTCTATCAGGGCGAAGGAGCGACACCTTATGAAGAAGATCTGACATTACTCGCTGATGAAAATCTGTTAAGCACATCTAGCATGTTAAAAACGACGTATGAAAAGGCGAAAGAAGAGCGTAATACGAAAATGACGATGTTTGTCCGAATCTTTGATGATACGCGT
>CADBKS010000185.1 GCA_902795255.1 uncultured Chloroflexota bacterium | reverse complement strand
CGCAAAACAATTGCACTGCGTATAATATCAACCGGTGACAGTGGCTGAACCAATAGCGATTCCGTCAGCCGCATTGCCAAATTTTGTACCGCTGACAAGGTTTTGATTAAATTTGCATCCTCTCTGTTAAACTTGGCTTCAGCATCATCCAAATCTTCTTGCAATAATTTTAATTGCTTTTCCATTTTGGATAATTTTTCTTCGCTATTTTGAATAGCCCGAGCGGTGGATATCATCTCCTTATTAACTTTATTAAGTTCTTGACCGATGATTTCGGCCTGCTCCTGAAGTTTTTGATGTTCTATGCTTTGCTGTTTAGCCTGTTCCTCAACTTTTCGCAAATCGGCTTTTGAAACAGTCTCAGCATCGGCGGCATTGCTTAACCATGCAAGGCCGCATATTACCAAGAGCATCGTCCTAATTGCCGATTTATAGTTCATAAGTCACTTTTCCAACAAAGATTTTCCCGTCATTTCTTTAGGTTGTTGCAACCCCATCAATTCCAACATCGTAGGTGCCACATCAGCCAAACAGCCATCATGCAGTCTTTTAACACCGCTCATGTCATTAACCAACACCAACTGTACTTTTCCGACAGTGTGCGCGGTATAGGGTTGACCGGTGTTTTCATCAACCATCTTTTCAACATTACCATGATCTGCCGTAACCAACAAAACACCGCCGACTTTTTTTATTGCTGCCACAACTTTACCCAAACAGTCATCAACCGCAGCAACCGCTTTCAAAGCAGCATCCATAATGCCGGTATGTCCCACCATGTCGCCATTGGCAAAATTGCAAATTATCATATCAAATTTTTGATTTTCTATTGCCTCTACCAACTGCTCGGTAATTTCATAAACGCTCATTTCCGGCTTCAAATCATAAGTTGCAACTTTCGGTGAGGGAATCAAAATGCGTTCCTCGCCGTCAAATTTGCGTTCTTCACCGCCATTGAAAAAGAAGGTAACATGAGCGTATTTTTCTGTCTCGGCGATTCTTAACTGTGTCAAACCGTTTTGTGATACAACTTCACCCAGAATATTGGTCAGTTGCTCAGGCGGAAAGATTGTTTTCATAAATCTTTGATGGTCAACCGAATATTCCGTCATTCCGACACAATCTGACAGCTCTAACACTTTTTGTCTGCTAAAACAGTCAAAATCCTTATCCCCTAAAGCATACAAAATTTCACGCGCCCGATCAGCTCTGAAATTAGCCATCAATACGGCATCACCGTTTTCAATTCCTTTATAATCACCAATCACACAAGGAACTATAAACTCATCCGTAACACCTTGCGCATAAGAAGCCTTTATCGCATCTGTCGCATTGGCATATTTCTCACCTTGAGCCAAAGCTACGGCATTATAAGCTTTTTCAACTCTATCCCAACGTTTATCTCTGTCCATGGCATAATAACGCCCGCAAACTGTCGCAATCTTAACATTTTTTAATCCGGCAATATCTTTTTCAAATTCAGCCACAAATTCTGCGCCCGAAGCCGGAGGAGTATCGCGTCCGTCAGTAAAAGCATGGACTGCCACTTTCACTCCTGCCGCCGCCAAAATTTTTGCCAATGCAACCATGTGACTTTGTTCCGAGTGCACTCCGCCGGGTGACATCAATCCCATCAAATGACAAACTCCGCCGTTGGCTTTTAATTTGGCAATTAAGTCTTGCAAAACCTCTCTTTTGGCCAAACTTCCGTCTTTTATACTGGCATCTATCTTAGGCAAATCTTGCATAACCACTCTTCCGGCACCCAAATTGGTATGTCCTACTTCGGAATTTCCCATTTGTCCTTCCGGCAAACCTACGGCCAAACCTGATGTTTCAACAAATCCATGCGGATAAGTTGCCAACAATTTATGCCAGTTTGGTGTATTTCCGTTTTCAATGGCATTATCCGGAGTTATCTTTTCACGATAGCCCCACCCGTCCAATATTAACAACATTACAGGTTTTTGTTTCATTTTTTCCTCTTTACATTAAATTTCAAAAATTGAGCCTATTATATATAATATTTCACAAACAAAAAGCACTATTTTACTTATTTGCGCATAATTTGCTGCCATATTTTGGCGGGCAATCCCGAACCATAAACTCCCTTCATCGGAGAATTGTCGTCATTTCCCACCCAAACTGCCGTAATCAACTCGTCATCAAAACCAATGAACCATGCATCACGATTGTCCTGCGAAGTTCCGGTTTTGCCAAAAGCCTCACGGTCGATTCTGGCAAACCTGCCCGTACCGGTTTTAAATACTTCTCGCATCAGTTTTTTCATAACAATCACTGCTTCTTCGCTGACGATTCGCTGTTTTTCAGCCGGTTCTCTTCCGTTTCGGTCTGATCCGAAAGCACGAAGATGCGGTAAGTCTCGTTCTCCGCTTCCATCCGGCAGGCTTTGATCTGACAGGGGAAGATCTTCCCGGACCGCCGGTGCAGGTATTTCACCGGCGCGGTATTGTTGTCGGGGTCGTCCCCGGTGAGCAGCTTCTGAAGGCCGTCCGAAGTGACCAGCAGATCCTCGATCTTATGGCCGACCACCTGGGAGCTGCTGAATCCGAACATGACCGAGGCCACCGGATTGATATACATGATCGAAAAGGAGTTATCCGTTATGATCACCCCTTCGCTGATGTTCGAAGTCACGATATCATTGATCCGGTTTTCAAACCGGGTGATATAGTTTTCCTTTCGGAGCCTGAGCACGTCATACAGCATTCTGTATTTATCCGCGAGCACCTCGCAGACCATCTGGACATCGGGTTCCCGCTTCGGATCCGGACCTTCCAGACAGAAAAATCCGCCCTGGACATTTTCCTCAATATCAAAAGCCCAGGTGATGACCGCCGTCCCGCCGGTTTCCTTCGGATCATGACGGATAAAGCAGTTCTTTCCGGAAAAAGCCGTATATCCCAGCTTGCTGACCAGGTCTTCCTTCCAGCCGTTTTTCTCTCCGACAGCGCTCATCATGACCGGGTAAAAGTCATACTGTTTAAAACTCTCCGCAGGGACGAAAAGGAACCCTTTCAGACCGAGTTCGCTGATGACAAGGGTATAAAGATCCGTCTGGTGCCGCTGAAAAGTCTGTACGCTCTGCGTCATGGACGTCCACAGCTCTTCCAGCCTGCCAAAGAAAGCCGGAAAACCGCTGCCGGTCCGCTGCGGTCTGAAGCTGTTGTCGATCAGCGCAGTCGCCCAGATATTCTGTTCCGGATCCAGGCAGCTGTTGCGGACCTGCATCCTTTTTTCGTGTTTCTGGGCATCCACAAAGCGGAGCCACACGGAATTGTTCCGTTTATCGGGAATATTGCGCCAGTCCGGGATCGCCTTGTTAATATCGATATCGGATGAATCGGGGAGGTACGGATAATCACGGAAAAAACGGGCCGCGCTGTCGTTTTTCAGCAAAACACGCGGTCCGTCTGCAGACCAGATAAATGCAGGAGACTCACACAGATACAGGATGCTTTCGCAGATCCCTTCATTGATCCCGTATGAATTTCCGCTGATAAAGCTCATTGTCACTGCACGGCGCTGACGCTCCGCTGATGGGCTGAGCCGATCCCCTCCATCAGGCGGTATTTCGCTACGGTCCGGCGGGCCACATTAAAGCCGCGCTCGTTCAGAAGTGTCACGAGTTTCGCATCTGAAAGCGGCTTCTTCTCATTCTGGATCAGTTCCTTCAGCACCGTCCGGACGTTCAGGCTGCGGTCAAAGAAAGAGGACAGGGCAACTACTTTCCGGTTCGGCAGCATCACCGTTTTGTTGGATACCGCGCGGCTGATCGTTGACTCATGGACGCCCATTTCCGCGGCGATCTGCGCACGGGTCAGCGGCTGGATATGCTCTTCCCCGTTGCGGATATAATCTTCCTGCTTTTCGAGAAGGATCGTCATCAGGTCAGAGATCGTGTTGTTCCGCTGATAAAGGCTCTTGACCAGAAGATTGGCCTTGTCCAGGTCATTTTTCCATTCCTCAACACGGTCTTCCGGTGCGTTTTTCAGTTCTTTCTTGAAATACTGGTTCACACGCAGGTAACCGGAGATCGGCATTACGATCTCCACGACCAGCGGATTCTTCGGATTTTCATTCAGATAATAGATCAGGACATCCGGTTCGTGATAGACCGAAGAATAATCCTGATTGGATTTCCCGGCGAGCGTATCGCCCCAGTGGGCACGAGCCGGGAAAGGATTGAGATTGTCACCGATGAATTTTTCGATCGCCTGCACCTGGCGGACGGTGATCTTGTGCCGCTTGGCGATCTCCCTGTATTTGCCGTGCTTCAGGTCATCGAAAGAGTCACGGATCAGTTCCTCGGTCTTAGCCGGAACAGAGACCAGCTCGGAGATATGCTTCAGCTGGACCAGCAGGGCTTCCTTCAGGTCGCGGGACCCGACACCGAGCGGATCGGCATGCTGGATCAGGTCGATCACTTCCTCCACCGTGGAAGGCAGAACATGGTAATACTGGGCTACTTCATAGACGCTGGTCGTGATAAAGCCGTCTTCATCAAGGCTATTCAGCAGGTAGGCCGCGATCAGCTTTTCGCCGTCATCCAGATCGGGCCCGATCTGTTTCAGAACATAGGTCGCCAGATCTTCCGTCTGGGCGGAATCATAATCCGGTTCATCATGATACGGTTCTACCGCGGAGCTGTATCCGGCGGGAATAAAATCTTCCCGGGGAGAAATAAAAACAATGTTCTCTTTTTCATGTCCGGACTGCGGCTGGGAGCAGATCGGGCATTTCCCGTTTTCGGGGAGCCGGCGCTTGCAGGTCGGGCAGATGCGGTCATCCACCATTTCAAGAAACGGATTCTTTGCAAGTTCGCCTTCGATTTTTTCCCGGATCTCATCCGATGACATGCCAAGCATCGTCATGGTCTGCGCCAGATGCGCTGAGGTCTGAATTCTGGTTTCCAATCCCTGACTTTGACTTTGAAACATATTTTTATTCTCTCTTTCCAAGTATTACCTTAAAAATATGTTGCAAGAATTGTACCAACTTTTTGATTTTTATACAACATCGGGGAGAAAAAAGTCTGAATTTTTTTTTGACCCGCAAAGCCGGTACGGCACGCCGGTGCCCGGAACGGATCATACGGAGGAAGATGCAGCGCGAGCCGGAGCAGTCCGCACTGCGTCTTCCCGATTCTTTGTTCTGCTGTTATTTCATTCCGAGCAGCTCAAGCGTGAGCGGGTCGGGAATTCCATTGTAATACTTATCCAGGACCTGCTGAAAGACCTTCTGTTCGGGATCCGCGGCGGCTAACAGCGTCATCGAGGAACGGAGCTTCAGGTCATCCGGATGTCCCATGACGGCACGGGGATCGCTGCCCGGCAGATCCAGCAGCGCGCCGGAGATCTCGAGCAGACGTGAACACAGGACCGGATCCGCCAGATAGGCCCTCGCCTCATCCAGATCACGGATCCCGTAATCACGCGCCGTACTACTCGTGCCCAGTTCCTTCAGCTGCGGAAAGATATACCAGATCCAGTGGCTGTCCTTCCGGCCGGCACGGATCTCACGCAGTGCAGTTTCATAATCTACCGCCTGAGCATTCAGAAAGCGTTTCAAATTATTCATTCGTCCTCCGGATCAGCGGTCATACCGCTGCAGCCACTGCGGATCCGTATGATCGCTGCTGCCGTCCAACCGGCAGTGATCGCAGAGATCCGTACCGATCGAAAGGATCGTTTCCCTCAGTTCAAGATGCTCCGTCCATTTGGGATCGATCCCCTCAAGACCCAGATACGCGCCC
>CADBKS010000184.1 GCA_902795255.1 uncultured Chloroflexota bacterium | reverse complement strand
TTGTCATTATCGGTTTTGCGAAAAAGCATATATAATACAGAGGATTTTTTTAGGGGAGGAACCTGATGAGTGTAAAAACAAAAGAACAGAGAGAGATCGAACGGCTCGAAAAAGCGTCCAGATTTCATAACGCGAAATATTATTTTGCGATCCTGATCGTGGTGCTGACGATCGTTTATATCGTTGATGAACTGGCTTCCAACGTCCGCGGTGCCGTGGATTCATTTACGATCTGCGACCTGTTCAATACAACATTCGGAACGCCGGAATATGACAAAGCTTCCGGAACGCTGGGTCTGGTGACGACGGGCTGCTACCTGATCTACCTGATCAGTCCTTTCTATAAGTCGCTTGCTGATAAATACGGCCGCCGGCTTTTCCTGATCATTAACACCCTGGGCATGGGCGTCGGGATGCTGGTCGCCATTATTTCCCACAACATCGGTCTGTATCTCGTCGGTGTTGTTCTGATGACCTTCTTCACACCGAATGACATGCAGGTCATTTATCTGATGGAATGCGCCCCGAAGCAGCACCGGGCCAAGCTTTGCTCGATCACGAAAGGGATCGCGCTGATCTCCGTTTCGCTGCTGGGTCTGTTCGTCAAGCTGTTTGTCAGCCGTGAAAATCCCGGAACCTGGCGGAATGTTTTCATCATTCCGATCATTCTGGCTTTCGTTATCGGTATTGCAGCGATCTTCCTGGTCAAGGAGACTCCCGTTTTCACACAGAAGCGCCTGGAATATCTGAAGGCCAGTGAAGAGGAACGCAGGGCGAAGGATGCTGCTGAAAAGGCTGCTGCCGAGAAAGAAAATATGAAGGGCGGCGTTGTCGGCGCATTCAAATATATCTTCAAAAACAAGCAGACCCGCTATATCGCCATCGTCGCGATCCTGATGGCGATCGCGACCGGTTATACCGGCAAGTATCAGAACATGATCGAAGTCGGTGTCGCGAAAGGCGCGATCACTGCTGACGGTTCGGATATCATCCTGATGTTCTACCCCCTGATCAACGGGATCTTTACCCTGTTCGGCGGTTTCCTGACCGACTATCTCGGCCGCAAGAAGTCCGCGCTGATCTTGGGCCTGTGGGCCGCGCTCGGTCTCGGTGTGTTTGCCTGGGGCTGCAGTGCCGAGCTGAATCCCTACATCACCGGCTTTGCCTACGGCTTTTCCATCGCGGGCCTGTGGTCGATCTCGGATATGATCTATTTTGTGATCACCTCCGAATCCACGCCGACCGAGATCCGCGCTTCCGTGGTGGGGTCGATGCAGCTGCTGGGTATGGTCGGTACCGGCATCAACATGGTCTTCAATAATGTCGTGACGATGGTCGCCGGTTCTATGAACCTGCCGTTTGTCCTGACGGTCACCTATCTGCCGCTGATGGCTATTTCCCTTATCATCATGATGTGGAAGGTAAAGGAAACCAAAGACGTTGATCTTGACAACGTACAGGTCGATGCGTTATGACCGCTGTGCTGATCATTCTGCTGGTCCTGATCGCGGTGCTGCTGTTTGCCGGATACTATGTCTTCACGACCGTTTTCGACAATCAGTTCAAAGCCGCGGAAAACACGGACTCGGATTTCCTTGATTCCGAAGGCGACATGATGCGTCCGACTGCCCGGAAGCTCTATGCCTACCGCGAGACCTGTCAGGAGGCTTATAAGAGCCAGCCGTTCCGCGAGCTGGAGGTCACTTCCTTTGACGGTCTGAAGCTGAAGGGGTATCTGGTCGAACGGGACCCGAAGGAAGTCGTTATCTGCGTGCACGGTTATAAATCCGATCCGGAGTCGGATTTCTGTGACCGGGCCGAGATCTACGCTAAGCGCGGATCGACAGTCCTGTTTGTCAATGACCGTGCGCATGGCAAGTCGGAGGGGCGGTATCTCGGGTTTTCCGAACTGGACCGTTTCGATGTCGCCAAATGGGTCGATAAGATCAATGAAATGTATGACAGCCCGAGGATCTATCTCCACGGCGTATCCATGGGCGGTGCGACCGTGATCCATTGCGCGGATATGAAGCTGAAAAATGTCTGCGGGATCATCGATGACTGCGGTTTTAATTCGATCCTCGGGATCAGCAAAGCGCTGATCGTGGATATGTACCATATCCCGTATTTTCCGATCGGTTATATCGCGTGGTTCTGGTCCCTGCTGCTGAATAAAGTCAGCTTTAATAAATCGATCGGTGAGGAATGTGTTCAGCGGACGGATCTTCCGATCCTTTTCATCCACGGGAAACAGGATCATTTTGTTCCGACCCGGATGTCGGAACAAATGTACGCGGCCTGTACTTCGCCGAAAGAGCTGCTGCTGGTGGATGACTGCGGGCACGCGGCCGCTTATATGTGCGCGAAGGAAGCGTATACGGACGCGGTCAACCGCATGCTGGACGGAAAGATCAAATGAAAAAACGGGGCAGATAACTGCCCCGTTTTGCTCTGCAGCCGGCGGGAAGGCCTGATCAGCGGATGATCAGCGTTCCTGCCGGTTCGCCTTTAAGCGCGCGTTCCGTATTGCCCGCTTCGGCACCGGAGAAAATGACGGCGCTGTCCGCTTTGCCTGCCCGGATCAGTTCTTCCATCAGGCGGACTTTTTCCCGCATTCCGCCGGTCACATCCGTGAATTCGGAGCCTTTGATAAAATCCTCTCCGCCGGAACGTTCCGCGCTGATCTCCCTGACCAGACGTGTATTCGCCGGGTAGTCTGCCCAGACGCCGGCCTCAAGCCCCGCCAGCAGGATGCGCGGCGGTTCGGACAGGATCCCGCAGAGGTGGACGAACAGGTCTTCGGTGGAAAAGATCGTTCCGCCGCGGACGCTGTCGAAGACGGTATCCCCGAAAACCAGCGGGATCAGTCCGTTTTGCATCGCATCCGTCAGCGGGCGGGTATCCCAGGAGAGCACTTTCCCGTCTTCCGCCCGGACCGCATCCATCGGTACAAAACTGAGGACGGGCAGTCCGGCTTCCCGCAGGATGTCCGTCACGATCCGGTTCAGTGCGGTAGCTTCAGCGTGGACTTCCGCAAACCCGGCCCATTCTTCCGCCGTACGGACGCCGGAACGGGTTCCGTACCGTTTGGCCGGGATGTGCCCGAATGAGCCGGATCCGTGCCCGATAATGAGGGGAAAAGGCCGGTCTTTCCGGACGGCCCGGATCTCTTCCGCGAGTCTTACGATGACTTCTTTCCGTGCGGTATGGGCTGTAGTTTTGTCGGTGATCAGGGAACCGCCCAGTTTCAGCATTGTGATCATACGATTACGCGGATCCTCCGTTCTTCATAAACAGACCGCAGCGTGGCGGCATGTTCCTGATCTGGACACAGCACGATGAAATTGCCGCCGCGTCCTGCGCCGGTCAGTTTAGCGCCGAAGGCACCGTGCTTCAGGGCAAGTTCGGTCAGTTCGTCAAGCTCGGGACAGGATACATCGATCGCCTGCAGAAGACGCTGATTTTCATTCATCAGCCGTCCGATCTCCGGAAGGTCCATGTTTTGGAGTGCAGACGCGGCTTCTCTTACGACCGTGCCGATCTGATGCAGGGCGCTTTTGTTGAATTCGTAATTCGCCCTTACGGCGCTTACGGCATCTATGGTCCTGCTGCGGATCCCCGTATCGGCGGCAAGCAGCGGCAGGGCCCTGATGTCGGCTTTCAGTTCGCTGAATCCGGCGCCTTTGGTGAAGATCATCGGTTTTTCGTATACGATCACGGTGTTGTCAATGCCGGAGGGCGTTCCGTGATAGATCTTTTCGATCTCGTATACCATGCGGTTGACGGTTTCGTTGTCCGGGTGCCGGTCATAAAACTCCGCAAATGCCCGGATGACCGCGGCCGAGAGCGCTGCCCCCGATCCGAGCCCAGACGCGATCGGGATATCGCTGCTGATCTTCAGCACTGCCTTCGGGAATTCCTCAAACTGAAATTCATCCCGGATGAGCATCAGCAGCCGGTAAAGACCGCTCTTCGGGTAGATCCGGTTTATGGGGCGGTTCAGGCCTGTTGTTTCCGAAATAACCCGGAATGCGCTGTTTCCGGGTGTCAGGGTCGCCCGGGTTCTGATGGCGGAAAGCGGTATGGCGATCGCCGGCTCCCCGTATACGACGGCATGTTCACCGAAAAGGATCGTTTTGGCGCAGGCAGAGGCGGATATCATTTTTCACCTACCGATAGAGTGCGAATACAATGGAAACCGCGTACAGGACGATCGTTCCCTGGAGCCAGCGGTCTGAAAACAGAACTTCTTCCGGAGCGCCGCCCTGGTGTTTCACCTGGATCAGGTAAAGGTAGCGGAAGATCCCGTAAACCACGAAGGGGATCGAAAGCAGCAGCCGGTTGTTGTCCGGGACCGCGGGCCCTGAGAAGGTGTAGAGCGCGTAGGAGATGATGATCACCGCGGAAATGATGGTGATCAGCTGGTCAAGAAACGGGACGGTGTAGCCGTCAAGCACCGGCCGGGTCGTGTTTTGGGCTCCCTGAAGGCTGGCCAGTTCCGCCCGGCGTTTCCCGAATCCGAGGTAAAGGGCGAGCATAAAAGTGACGATATAAAGCCACGGCGAAAACAGCTGTACGCTGATGAGTACGGAGCCGCTATAGACCCGGATCAGGAACAGGATGCCGATGGTGATGACATCGATCAGCGGAAGATGTTTCAGCCTGAAGGAATAAGCCAGGTTGATGGCCAGCATCAGCAGGCACAGGCAAAAGAATTTCCTGCTGATCAGGAACGCGGCTGTAAATGCGATGATAAAAAGAATGACGCAGAATGCTTTCGCGTTCCGGAGCGAGATCTTCCCTGAGGCGATCGGCCGGTATTTTTTCTGGGGATGGTTCCGGTCGGCATTTACATCGACGATGTCGTTCAGTACATAGATCCCGCTTGAAAGAATGCAGAGCGTTAAAAACCCCAGTATGGTCTGCAGCAGCGCCCGTCCGTTGAAAAGCTGACGGTCAAAGATCAGCGGGGCAAAGATGAAAAGGTTCTTTGCATACTGCCGCGGCCGCATCTGGTGCAGATAGGGTGAAGCGGTTATTTTACGAATCTTACTCATAATAATAAGTATACGGCAAAAAAACTGCCTTTCACCGATTCACATCAGAAAACTCGGATCAGAACACCTTCGGCGTGAATGCATTCACAGACCGGAGCGGATGGAGAACTCCTGTATGTTGTGATGTCAAATGTCACAAAACATTGCCGGAAATTGTCATACCTTTTATGGGGATGCTAAAATTAAAGTCAGCTTTTGAACCTGAAATAAATCAGAATTGAGGTGCTTTGTGAAAATCCTGCAGGATCGTATTGTAAAAGACGGAAAAGTACTGCCCGGCAATATCATTAAAGTTGACGGATTTCTCAACCATCGTGTTGATATTTCTCTTCTGAAAGAAATTGCGGACGAGTTTTACCGTCTGTTTGCGGAGAAAAAACCGACAGTGATCCTGACAGTGGAAGCTTCCGGGATCGCGCTGGCCGCCATTACAGCGGAGCGGTTCGGGATCCCGATGCTGTTCGCAAAGAAGGCCAAATCGGATAATATTGAGGGCGGCCTTTATAAAAGCGAGATCTTTTCCTATACATATAAAAAGACCGTTAACCTGATCGTTTCTTCGGAATGGCTCGGTTCGAATGACCGTGTCCTGGTCATTGATGATTTTCTTGCCAACGGCGCTGCTCTGAACGGTCTGCTGGCAGTCTGTGAACAGGCCGGGGCATCGGTCGGCGGCATCGGCATATGCGGAAGACCGCTGTGCTGCAGCAAGTGGCTGACGGACTTCCAT
>CADBKS010000183.1 GCA_902795255.1 uncultured Chloroflexota bacterium | reverse complement strand
TGACCTGGCCGGATGAAAACGGCCGCACCTATACCTACAACGGCGAAGAACAGTACCCGGAGCCTTCCGTGGAAGGCATCATCGCGGGTGATGACTGCGCCGTCGTGATCGAAGGGAAACAGGGGGACGCCGGCAATTACACTGCTGCCGCGGTCATCACCGGAAACACCGGCAGCAACTACAAACTTCCTGAAAATTCCTCATGCCCCTTTACTGTCAACCCGAAGGAAGTGGTCGTTTACTGGGATGATACTTCACTTGTATATAACGGCATGCAGCAGGCTCCCGGAGTCAGGGTGACCGAATGTCTGGAAAAAGACAGCGGCATCTGTGAAAACGCTGCCGTCAGCGGCGGACAGACCGACGCGGGAACCGGTTACAGAGCATCCGTAAGCATTGACAGCAGCAATTACCTGATCATCGAAAGCGACCGCACGATCGACTTCGGCATCGCACCGCTGCAGGCTGACATCGAATGGGGAGAAACAACGCTCACTTACAGCGGTGAACAGCAGGCGCCCTCAGCCATCATCGCCAATGCTGCCGATGATGCCGTTCTGACCGTGGAAGGCGGAGAAACCGACGCCGGGACCGGCTATACCGCGTCTGTCACCGGGGTCAGCAGCGGCAACTACACCCTTCCCGAAGATGACTCTGTCCGAACGGAATTTGCGATCGAACCGAAAGCACTGAACGCTTCCATGATCACATTCGAACCGAAACGCGCTTTTTACAGCGACGGAGCACCGCATTCGGTCACTATAAGTATATCTTTTAATGGAAAAACACTTGAAGAAGGAACAGACTACATCGTCGATCAGCGTTCAGTCCTTGCGGGGACCAAACCGGGAACCTACATGGTGACCGTTACCGCTGTCGGAGACGGGGCCAAAGATGCGTTTGAAGGCAACTTCAGCGGATCCGCTTCCGCATCCTGGGCGATTCTGGATCCGGACGCGTTTGAATTATATGAGATCGGCGAGATCGATAACGGCATGCAGACCTTCTGCAACGGTGAATGCGATATGCCGGCCACCGGATTCTCCCCCAACAGCAGCGTTTATGATGCGGGAAGCGGATATGTTGACCTGAAAATGCGGCTGCAGATCCCGGTCATCAATATTGATACCGAACTCACCGGTGTACGCGGCGGAAACGGCAGCTGGCAGGTCAGCGGCCTGGGCGAACGCGCCGGGCTCCTGAGCGGGAGCTTCGTTCCCGGACAGGGGTTCGCGGTCATTGCCGGACACAACACACTGAGCGAAACCGAAGCCGGTCCCTTTATGCAGCTCATCACACTGGAAGCAAATGACGTGATCTTCATCAACACCCCGGACGGTGATCTGCTCCGGTTCCGCGTCTACGCGAACGAGCTTTTCGGCGCGGGCGAAATGGCTGAACTGGCATCCTTTGCCGAAAAGGAACCGGGATCGATCGCACTGGTCACCTGTGAGAATGAATCCGCGGAAGGCGGTTTTCTGAACCGCCGCGTAGTTTTCGCGAAGCCTTTGTACTGACACTCTCTCCAACAGTACGTAAAAGACCGGCCGGGAGATCTCGGCCGGTCGGTTTTTATCGGAAAGCAGCACTATCAGGCGCGAAGGGTCACGAAACGACCACTGTCGTTCCAAAACCGATATTCTCCCGTTTCATATCATCATAAATCGTCGGTTTCGCCCAGCGGAACAGCCACTTTGCCTTGTCGCAAGGCATATTGACGCAGCCGTGGCTCATTGTCATACCGAAATTATCATGCCAGTAAGCCCCGTGGAAAGCCACGCCGGTTTCCGGAATGAAATAACAGCACCAGGGCGTTCCCGGAAACTCATAGGCTTCAAGGTCAGACGTCAGCTGTCCTTCCCCCATATGGTGGGAAGGGACCTTGTTCATGATATTGTATCGTCCGGGCGGTGTGGAGGTCGGGATCACCCCTTCCCGCTTGATGCTGGGAATACCGGTCGAGACCTTCAGCGTCATCACCGGCTGGTCATATTCATAAGCGACCATCTCCTGGCGGGCCAGGGAAACTTCGATCCGCTTTTCTTCCAGCGGAACCTCCGGTGAGATCGGCGTCAGCTCATCGTAAGGGATAATGCGCATGTGTTCGGCCGGAACATAATAGTCCAGCGAATCATAATCGTAGGTCGAATCCTTGATGCGGTACCACGGCCGTCCGTCCGGTCCGTCGATCAGGCCGACGACCCAGTAAACCGACTGATAGTACAGCATAAAAACATCCGTCCACTCTTTCCCCGTCCGGTTGATGCGGGACTGTGTAAAAGGAACGGTCACTTCCGCCAGCCGCCCCGGAAGCGGCGTACTGAGGACGGAATAGTCGACTTCGTTCAGATGCGTTTCGACCACCTGCAGGTGAGCAGAGTGCACATAACCGCCCCACACGCGGTACCATTTCGGGTTGTACCCGGGGCCGTGTTCGGAAACCACCTCAAAATAAACATTCATCAGGTCATTCCGGTAGCGCTGATAAAGGATCTGGCTTTCATCCCACGGCTCCTTGTAGACGCTGATGTTGGTCGTTGCGACCCGCACGACCTTTCCCGTGCCGCCGGTGATCACCCGATCGGCCGGTTCCTGATAGAACGGACGGAATGCCAGGGTGCCCAGTCCGGCACCGACATATTTCAGAAAGTCCCTTCGGTCGATCTTAGACGGCAGTGACGGCATCAGAGCACCCACTTCACCAGTTCATGCGCGGTCAGTTCTTTGTAAAGCTCGTCCATCTGCTCACGGGACTGTGCCGTGAAGCGGGTCTTGAGCGAGCAGTATTTTTTATTGGCGCTGTAAGCCGTATGCAGGTCTTTCTCCTTTACTTCCGGAACATGCTTTTTCAAAATTGCAAAGATCTTTTCTTTATATTCGGGAACATTCATCCCCATGATCGAAATCGGAAAATCACAGGGGAATTTCAGTTCAGCCTTCTCAAAAACATCATTCGGGACGCGGGTGGTATTGTCCTCATCCACTTCGATGTTGATGCCTTTATTATTTTCAGTCATTATTACACCTCGGTTTAAAAAGCCTATAATACAAAGATAATTTTACCCGCAAATCCTGCCATTGCACAAGGTTGAAAAGGAGCTTTAACATAAAAAATTACATGCTGCCGGAGTTGCGGACAATACCTTCCGCCGCTCATGAATCGGGCTGACTTTTATAAACGATCCGCGTTTTATGCTTTACAATGGTCTTATGCGGAAATTTCTATTGATTTTGATCCTGTTTTTCGTGCCGGTCCCCGGCGCGTTTGCCCAGAGCTGTTCGGAATTGCCGATCCGCGTTGAACATCATACGATCCTCTCGGAACCGCTCCACGGAGAGCTCAGCTTTGATGTCTACGTCCCGCCGTGCATAGACGAACGGATCATCGGAGGCTATCCGGTCATCTATCTGCTCCACGGGCAGGATATGGGCATTGAAGTCTGGCAGGAAATGGGAATGGCGGAGATCATCCGGGATGTGCTCGGCAGCGGGGATGTGCCGCTGTTTCTGACCGTCGTTCCGCAGGAAGACCAGTACCTGCTCAGCCCGTCGCTTTCCGGTTTTGAAGAAGCGATCCTTCAGGACCTGATCCCCTGGGTCGACAGCCATTACCCCGCCTGTACCGACCGCAGCTGCAGAGCGGTCGGCGGACTTTCCCGCGGAGCGCTCTGGGCCGAAAAAATCGCCTTTGAGCACGCGGACCTTTTCGGATCGCTCGCCATGCTCAGCACACCGGGCGGCTGGATCGACCAGCAGTCCCTGTTTTTTCTCGCGGAAAGCCACAAACCCGACGATCTGCTTCGCATCCGCATCGACAGCGGCAGCGAAGACAGCTATCGTCACGAAGCCGCCAAAGTCTCATCCGACCTGACGTTCATCGGATACCCGTACGAATACAATATACAGCCCGGAGCACATGACGCCGCTTACTGGATGTCCATGCTTCCGGAATATTTTATCTGGTTCAGCGAAGGGTGGAAGGATCTCAGTCTTCTCTGACGATCACACAAACGGCCGAATAATTGTCGGAAGTCGGCTTCAGGCGTGACTCCAGGATCTCCAGCATAAATTCAAGCCATTCCTGCGGGGTCTGCGCGATATTCAGCGTCCGGATCATCTCCCGTTCCGTCACAAGCTCCCAGAACCCGTCCGTGCAGAGAATAAACGCGTCGCCGGGTTCAAGGACGATCGGGGGATAGAACTCCCCTGCGAACTCACTTTCAAAGCCCATTGAATGGAACAGGCGGTTCTGCGCGGGATGCAGCGGGATCTCATCGTATTCGATCTGCCCCGACTGATACGCCAGGAATGCCAGGCTGTGGTCATTGGTACGGTAAAGGATCTTTTTCTTCCGGATAAAGACAAAGCGGGAATCGCCGTCATTTCCGTACAGGAGCGTTTTCCCGTCCGAGAAAGCGGCGACTGCGGTCGTCAGCGGACCGTTCAGCCCGTTGACCGCGGTGTTCATCGCGCTGAAAGTATCCGTGACGAAATTCTCATCCAGCGTCTGACATTTCGCGGCCTTCTCCGTAAGCACACGCACCGCTTCTCTTGAGGCCAGTTCCCCGTGGCTGTGGCCGCCCAGGCCGTCAGCCGCGATCCAGGCATGGAATGTACTGCCGGAGAAACTCCCTACCGAATCCTCATTGGGATCCCGTCCGCCGGGATTTGAATACTGGTGTGTCAGAAATCGCATGAATGAAACTCCATCAAAGCAGAGATGCCGCGGAAACCGCTCTTTTATTATACACAGATTTCGAACTCAGTAAAAAACGATTTCCACATTCAGATCCGGGATCCCGCTGTTGACCGCACAGATCAGGTTCTCCAGCAGTGACCGTGCGGAGTTTTCAGCAAATTCGTAATACTGGACATTGGAGCTGATATCCTCCTGGATCTTTGTTCGGGCTTCATTCAGCTGCTTTCCGGCAAGCTGTTCACCGTCACGGACAGAACTCAGCAGCGCATTGGAACTGAAACGCAGCACCTTCACATTGCTGTGGTCAATGCTGATATTCATCGGCAGCAGCTCCGGTTTCGGCAGCCGGACATATACGGAATGCCGCATATCATCCGTCAGGAATTCCCCCGCGGCCAGGTTCACGGTAAACACACCTGTGCCCGGGACCTGCAGCCATGAGAGCGTGTTGCCGTTCTGCAGTTCTGGATCTTCAATGATAAAAGCAATATCACTGATGCTCAGCACCTCCAGCTCAGCCGTTTCGCGGATATTCCCCAGCGAGATCACCGCGCGGTTTTTCACATGGTATTCCGCTTCACCCGCCTTATATCCCTCTTCATAATAGGCATGGTACACTGATTCCTCCGCGGCAGCTTTTTCGGAATCGAAAGCCTTCTTCACCGCCCGGGAACCATTTCCGAGACCATACAAAAACAGGCCCCCTGCCCCGACAAGCATCACGGCAGCGATCACACAGCACAGCAGATCCAGCCAGCGGCCCGTATTTTTCCTCCGCGGTCGGGGAGCTTTTGCCTTTGCAGGAACGGCATTTTTGTTCATTACGGTCAGGTCCTTTTCATCCGCCATATCCGTCTCCTATGACTCTGTCCGGAAAAGCACCGTGATCCGGGCACAGTCGATACAGACCCCGGACGCAAGCATTTCGGTCTGCTTTTTAGCGGAATTGCGGGCCATATCCATCAGGACCTCATAATTGGAAACTTTATCCGGCGCGATCGAATCGATCGAACGCAGCGTGTTGAGATAGGCCTGGAACCCGTCATCGGCACTGCCGTTGAAAAACTTCCGCTGATATTCCGCCAGCAGTTCCGT
>CADBKS010000182.1 GCA_902795255.1 uncultured Chloroflexota bacterium | reverse complement strand
CGGTGATCCTGCTGGAACTGACCGGCAGGGAGATCCGTCATTCCCCGGCTATCATTATCGCGGACCTGCTTCTCTCACTGGGTTTTGTCGTTCTGCTGTGGGCGGGAAAACTTTTCAGCGGGATCCGGATCATCACCCAGATCGGTACGACGATGATCCATTCGGAGCTGACCTTCCTTTTCTGGATCTTTTTCGCGCTCAATCTGTTCGGGATCATCTGGATGCTCGGCTGTGCTTACACGCGGACCCGGACACAGGCCAGCCGCAGGCGGATGATCTATCTTGTGGTCGGGCTGATGGGGATCATCATCGGCTCTTTCCCTCTGCTGCTGTTCGGGTCCGGACTGCTGATCTCGCAGTATCCCCTCCTGTTCTGGACGCTGAGCGTGATCGGGAATGCACTGGTGACGGTGATGGTCATCCTGGTAGGGTACTCCGCCTCCAACTTCTCCGTTCCCTGGTCGGACCGCTTCACACGGCTCCGAATGATCGAATGGATGCTGCGCGGGCCGGTCACGGCCAGCCTTACGCTCTGGGTGGTGACGATGATCAACCGTGCCGGAGACGTGCTCGGACTGGATATCGCAGGAGCAAACACGCTGGCGACGGTTGTTTCGATCATTTTTCTCGAATATCTGGTAAGTGTGGCGATGCCGCGGATCGAAAAAAGCAGCCTGATCGGGCTTGGCAGGGAAGATTACGCCATTTACAGCGAGTTCCAGGGCATGATGGTCTTCAAGCCGGAGCTGGAAACCTATCTTGAGGCGCTGACCTGTGCGCTGTGCGACCGGTTCCAGGCGCGTGACGGCTTTTTTGCCGCTTCGGATGAGACCGGCGCTTTTGATCCGGTCGTCCGTACCGGTGAAAGCAGCTGGACCGATCTGCAGGGCCTGCTTCAGATCCTGCCGGCTTATTTTGCGGAGCACGGCGATGAACCCTATACGGACGGGATCGGTACGGTCTTTCCCGTTTTCAACCGCGATGAGGGGATCGATACCTTCCTCGGTGTGATCGGTTTCGCGGATGTTTCCCCGGAAAGACTTTCCGACGGGTATCGGGAGGTCCTGTCGGACGCGGTGGAAAAGGCACGGACCGTTCTGTGGCAGCGGCGCTATCTGACCGCGGCATATACCGTGCTGCGGACGAAGACCGAACCTGCCGGGGCTGCCGGCTTCCGCCATGGCAGTGTGCTGAACCGGAATGAACTGCTGGGCAGCAGCGGTACCGCGGAACTGGACCAGGTCAGCGTCTGGGTAAAGGATGCGCTGACCCATTTCTGGGGCGGTCCCCGGCTCTCCGAAAACCCGCTGCTCGGCTGGAAGATCGTCCGAAAGACTGCGGAAGAAACGAACGACAGCGATATCAACGCGCTGCGTACCGTGCTGAAAAACGCGCTGGAGGTCATGAAACCCGAAGGGGAACGGACTTACAGCGGAGAGTGGACGTTTTACAACCTGATCGACCTGAAGTTCTTTGAGAAACAGAAGGTCAAAGATGTGGCCCGGCGGCTTTCGATGTCTGAGCCTGATTTTTACCGGAAACAGAAAGTCGCGGTGGAGGAGCTCGCAAAGGTGATCCTGCGGATGGAGAAGGACGAAAATGGATGAAAAACAGCAGTCGCTGAATCAGCCGCTTCTTCCGATCTATAAAAAAAGCCATACGATCGACGTGGCCTGTGTTTCGCTGATTTTTCTCGGAACACTGCTGACGGGCGGTTTTTTCAGCGCGAATCCCGGAAGCCTGATCGTACCTTTCTGTTCGGTGATGCGCACCTGGTTCGGGGGCTGGGCCGTGGTTCTGGCGATCCTGATGATGGTTACCGGTGCGGCGGTCCTGGTCTTCCGCTGGATGCTGCCCCGCATCCGTATGCGGAAAAGCAGGCAGATCCTTTATGCCGTTCTGGTGGTTTTTATCCTTCTGGACGGGATCACGCTGAGCGCACTGTACGGCGGCGCTGAGGCCGGCGGAACGGTCGGAATGGCGTTTGTGCATCTGGTCGTCGCGGGACATTCCGCCCCGTGGGCCGGTTTTATTTTATGGACATTATTAATTATTGCGCTGTGTCTGATCGCTAACGGACTGAACTGGGGCCCGAAACTGTTCGGCGCGTTGTTCGGTGAGGTCCGGGAGCTGTTCCGGCGGACAGAACGGAAACCGGAACGTGATCTTCCGGCGGACGATCTCGGCCGCTTTGACTGGCGGTCGGAATATCAGACCGGGGAAGATAACAAGGAAGAACCGGCGCAGGAAGAGGAGATCGAACCGGAGCAGGAAAAACCCGCTCCCGTAAAGAAACAGGCGGAATCTTTTGTAACTTCAGCGATCCCGTCTTTCTTTGCGCGTAAAAAAGTGACGAATATGACAGATCCGGAAAACAGAAAACAGCAAACCGTACAGCCACAGGTCCTGAAGGCGGAACGCTCCAGAAGGCTCCCCCCGCTGAACCTGCTGGATACGGAACTCGGCTTTTACGGACAGAACGAGGACCATCAGGAGTTTATACAGGAAATCGAAGAAGCCATGGATGAATTCGGGACGCCCGTGAAGGTGATCGGGTGCTCGGTCGGCCCCAGCGTGGTCCAGTATCAGGTCGTGCCGGGAAAGATCGAAGGAAAAGGCAAGCTGAGCGCGAAAAACATCCGTGTGACCCAGGTCGGGCAGACGGAACGGGACCTTGCGGTGCGGCTGGGTGTGAGCAATCTTACCATCCAGGCCCCGGTTCCGGGGGAATCCTATATCGGGATCGATATCCCGAATCCGCAGGCGATGAAGGTCCGCCTGCGCCCGCTGATCGAAAGCCCTGAATTCCAGCGGAAGCACAGCCCGCTGGCGGTCGCGCTCGGCAGGGATATCACCGGCAATCCGGTCGTTGTGGATCTCGCCCAGATGCCGCACCTGCTGGTGGCAGGGACTACGAACTCCGGTAAATCCATCTGCCTGCGGGCCATGGCGGTCTGCCTGGCGATGAACAATACGCCGGAACAGGTCCGTTTTGTGATGATCGATCCGAAGCGCGTTGAATTTTACCACTTTAACGGTCTGCCGCATCTGCTCGGGAAAGTCGAAACGGAGTATGACCGAAGCATCGCGGTGCTTGAATGGGCTGTTCAGGAGATGATGAACCGCTACCAGCTGTTTGAGACCGTGGGAATGCGGAAAATCGAAACGTACAACGAATTCGCCGAGAAAAACGGGCAGAAGCCGCTGCCGTACATCGTCATTATCATCGATGAAATGGCGGAGATCATGAAAGGTGCCGACAAGCAGGGGCAGGTCTGCATCGATAAACTGACCTCTCTGGCCCGTGCTACCGGGATGCACCTGATCACCGCGACCCAGCGCCCGGATACAACGATCATTACCGGGAAGATCAAGACGAATATCCCTGCCCGTATTGCACTGAACGTTGCGTCTGCCATTGACTCGCGCGTGATCATGGGCAAGCAGGGAGCCGAAAAACTGCTCGGACGCGGTGATATGTACTTTATCGATCCGTCCCTGAACGTCCCGGTCCGTGTACAGGGCGCGCTCCTGACGGACAATGAGATCGACAAGGTCGTGAACCTGTGGAAGCGCCTTTCCCCGAAGCCGACCGCGGAAGTCAACAGTGCTCCGTGGGATGAGATCGCGGAGAACAGCAAACAGGACGAGCTCACCCGGGATGAGAAGAAGCTGAAGGATGCCATCCGTCTGGTCTGCCGGACGAAAAAAGCGACGGCTGCTTATCTCTCCGGCAATATCCGGGTCAGTTCCCCTGTCGCCGGCAGACTGCTGGACCGCATGGAGGAAATCGGTGTAGTCGGCCCGATGCAGCTGGGCGGAAGATCCAGGGAGGTCTTCTGGGATGAGGAACAGGCGGAAGATTATATCCGCAGTATGAAAGATAACCGTACAGAGGAGGATGATTTTAGCAGCGATGAGTACTGAAAGAAAGATCACTTTTACTGAAAAATGCCGCAAATGGTTCAAGGGCTTCGGAGACAGCGCGGCCGCTTTTCTCCTGAAGATCGGTCTGACCGCCAACGCCGTGACCGTGATCGGCTGTCTCGGGCATATTGGTGCCTGCTGGCTCGCTTATAACGGGCATTTTACCTGGGCGGGTGTTCTGCTGATCGTTTTCGCGGTCTTTGACTTTTTTGACGGCACGATGGCCCGCATGTCTACCGGTGGAAAGGGCACCCGTTTCGGCGCGGTGCTGGATTCCTCGACCGACCGTTACGCGGAATTCCTGATCTTCGGCGGGATCCTGCTGAATAACGCCCGGCATGGGAACCTGGCGATGACGGCGGTCTGCATCCTCGCGATGATGGGCTCCTTCCTGGTCCCCTACACGCGGGCAAAGGGTGAGATCTACGGTTTGGATATGCGTCTGGGGATCATGTCCCGACTGGAACGCTATATCGTTCTGGTGGGCTGTCTGCTGATCGGGTTCCCGAACATTGCCATGATCGTTATCGCGGTTTTCGCCAACATCACGGCCATCCAGCGCCTGCTTTACATGAAGAAGGAACTGGATAAGGACAGCGGCAAATGAGTTTTGTCCGCGAAGGCATTATCATCGGCCCGTTTTTCCTGCATTATTACGGGCTGATCATCATGCTCGGGGTCCTTGCCGGTGTCCGGATGGCTATGAGCCGCGGGAAAGCGCGCGGGTACAGTCCGGATCTCTATTGGGATATGGTCCCGTGGATGCTGATCCCCGGGATCTTGGGGGCGCGTCTGTGGCATGTGCTCATGCCTTCCGTTTCCTCCGGCATCACGTTCGAGTGGTACCTGCAGCATCCGGGAGAGATCCTCGCGGTATGGAAGGGCGGTCTGGGGATCCCGGGCGGTGTGCTCGGCGGTGTGCTGGGAATATGGATTTTCTGTAAGCGCCGCGGTATTCCGTTCGCTGATTTTATGGATACGGTCGCGGTGGGGATACCGCTGGGCCAGGCGATCGGACGCTGGGGAAATTTCGTCAATCAGGAGCTTTACGGGAAGCCGAGTACGCTTCCCTGGGCGATCACGATCGATCCGACGTACCGGGAACCGGGATATGCGGATGTGGCTACCTATCATCCGCTGTTCCTGTATGAATCCCTGTACAACCTGCTGGTCGTTTTTCTCCTGTGGAAACTGGATACTTCGGAAAAGGTCCGGCTGCGTCCGGGCAGCCTGTTCCTGATCTACCTGATCGCTTATCCTGTGGGACGGTTTTTCCTGGAATTTCTGCGCCTGGATACCGCGCAGGTCGGCGGGATCAATATCAATCAGACGGTGATGGCTGTCGTGGCTGTTTGTGCTGTCACAGCCCTGTATCTGAGGGAGAGAAAGAAATAAGTCACGGGGAAGGATCCCCCGTGACCGGATGGAGTTATTCTATGATCGAAGTTTATGAAATTACCGAAATGGACCAGAAGGTTTATGATGCCTTCGAACGGCTGCTCCCGCAGCTGTCGTCTTCCGCGAAGACCCCGACCTGGGATGAGCTTTCCGAACTGATCGCTTCCAAAGCGGCGATCGTTCTGGCTGCTGTTGATGATGAGGATCCGGACCGGAAGATCCTGGGATCCATGACACTGGTCGTTTTCCGCATTCCGACGGGTGTCCGCTCCTGGGTCGAAGATGTAGTTGTCGACACCGAGTACCGCGGCCGCGGGATCGGCGAAAAGCTCATCCGGACAGCCATTGCCCGCGCGGACGCGGAAGGGGCCAAGACGATCGACCTGACCTCCCGCCCGTCCCGTGTGGAGGCCCACCGCCTCTATAAACGCTGCGGCTTTGAAATGCGGGAAACCTGCGTATTCCGCAGAAAACTTGGCTGAAACAGC
>CADBKS010000181.1 GCA_902795255.1 uncultured Chloroflexota bacterium | reverse complement strand
AAAACTGGACGAATATCCCTACAGCGCGGACAAAAAATATAAAGAGATCGATTCCCGCACGCGTGCAGATCTGGCGATGCCGGATGTCCGGCGCGGACGGCTGCGCCGTCTGCTGGGCATTAAGGGGCTGGTGACGGCGATGGAAGCGCATGACGGGCTTACCGGCCTGATCGTGGAAAACACGGTCGTCCATCAGGACGGCGGGGCGCATCAGTTCGATGCGATGTGGATCTCTTCCCTCTGCGACAGTACGGCAAAGGGAAAACCGGACATCGAGCTGGTCGATATGACCTCCCGTTTCCGTACGATCGAAGATATTATGGAAGTGACCACCAAGCCGATCATTTTTGACGGCGATACCGGCGGCCGGGCGGAGCATTTTGTCTATACCGTCCGCAGTCTGGAGCGGCTTGGCGTTTCCATGGTGATCATCGAGGACAAGACCGGACTCAAGAAAAACAGCCTGTTCGGCACCGAAGTGGAGCAGACACAGGACAGCATCGAAAACTTCTGCGAAAAGATCCGCGCCGGAAAGAGGGCTCAGAAGACCCCAGAGTTCATGATCTGTGCCCGCATTGAAAGCCTGATCCTTGAACGCGGCATGGAAGACGCGCTGAACCGCGCATTCGCTTTCGCTGAGGCCGGTGCGGATGCCATTATGATCCACAGCCGCAAAAAGGATCCTGCGGAGATCATCGAATTTATCCGCCGGTTCCGTGAAAAGAATGCCGTTACACCGATCGTTCTGGTCCCGACTTCCTTCAATTCTGTCCGGGAGGAAGAGTGGAAGGCATACGGTGCCAATATCATCATTTATGCCAACCAGCTGATGCGTGCGGAAGTCCCCGCGATCCGCAAAGCGGCGCAGACGATCCTGGAAAACCACCGCGCGGAGGAATGCGACAGGGATCTGATGCCCTTCAGTGAGATCATTCGGCTGATCCCCGAAGAATGAGGAGCCCGGCAGAAGAACGGGCCGCCGTGAGTGCGAAAAGGCAGCCGGATCATAACCGGATCCGCTGCCTTTCCGTGATATATAAAGAACCTGCCTGCGGAACGCCATGGGCAGTTTTATCGTGAGCTTATCCGGAAGGTTTTATATGGTCAATTACAAATTGCTTACACCCGGACCGCTGAGCACCAGCGAGTCCGTCAAACGGGAGATGTTGACAGATCACTGTACATGGGACAGTGATTACAAACAGATCACACAGAAGATCCGTGCCGAACTGCTGGAACTGGCGCATGTTTCGCCGGAGGAATATACCTGTGTGCTGATGCAGGGCAGCGGGACTTTCGGGGTCGAGTCCGCGATCACCAGCTCTGTTGGGAAAGACGGTAAGCTGCTGATCCTTTCCAACGGTGCTTACGGGGAACGTCAGGCGGATATCTGTGAACACGCGGGACTGAAATATACCATTTGCCGTTTCCCGTACGACAAAGTACCGGACGCGGAGACAGTCCGTGAACAGCTTGCACTAGATCCGGAGATCACCCACGTCTCCATGGTCCACAGCGAAACGACATCGGGGATCCTGAATGATCTCGAATCCGTTGCGGCAGTCGTGAAGAAAGCCGGCAAGGTATTTATTGTGGACGCCATGTCCTCCTTTGCCGGGGTCGAGATTCCCGTCGCGGACTGGGGCATCGACTTCATCATTTCCTCAGCAAACAAGTGCATCCAGGGTGTCCCGGGGTTCAGCTTTATCATCTGCCGGCTGGATGAGCTGAAAAAGTGCGAGGGCAAAGCCGTGAGCCTGTCGCTGGATCTGTACGATCAGTGGAAAGGAATGTACGACGGCAAATGGCGCTTTACATCCCCGACCCATGTGGTCCTTGCATTTGCGAAAGCGCTTGAAGAGCTGAAAGCGGAAGGCGGGATCCCGGCACGGAACAAACGCTATACGGAAAACAACCGTCTGCTGATCAGTGAGATGGAAAAGCTCGGTTACACGACCTATATCGATAAAGAACACCAGGGGCCGGTCATCACGACCTTCTTTTACCCGGAAAACCGCAATTATACCTTCAGCGAGATGTACGAGTATATCAAGGCGCGCGGTTATGCCATTTATCCGGGCAAGCTGACGGAAGCAGAGACCTTCCGGATCGGCAATATCGGTGAGATCTACCGTGAGGACATCGAAAAGCTGATCTCGATTTATAAAGAGTTTCTGGCCTCTAAAGCCTGAAAGACTGTCCGGCTCGATATAGTAGGGCGGCAAAGGAGGAACAGCCATGGAACAAGAGATCATCAGACCGGGGGAAAATTACCGCGGGCTTGAGGAGTGGATCCGGAAAAACTGTCCGGGGAAGCTGCTGCTCGTCTGCGGACGTTCGATCCGCTTCCAGACGGAACTGAACGCTTTTTTTGAGCGTCCTGGCGGAAAAGTCGTCCGTTTTTCCGATTTTCAGCCGAATCCGCGCTATGAATCGGTCACGGAGGGTGTCGCGCTTTTCCGGAAGGAAAACTGCTGTGCTGTTGTCGGAATCGGCGGCGGGTCCGCCATGGATGTGGCGAAGTGCATCAAACTTTTCGCTGAGATGGAAGGTGACGGGGAGGACGGCGGTTTCCTGAAACAGCCGATCGTCCCGAACCGTATCCCCTTCCTGGCCGTGCCGACCACAGCCGGAACCGGAAGCGAGGCGACACGCTACGCGGTCATCTATTATAACGGGGAAAAACAGAGCATTACCCATGAAAGCGGCATCCCCGGTGCTGTGCTGATGGATCCTGCCTGTCTGAGGGCGCTCCCGCTGTATCAGAAAAAAGCCACGATGCTGGACGCGCTCTGTCATGCCGTTGAGAGCTTCTGGTCCGTGAACAGCACGGAGAAAAGCAAACAATTCAGCCGCTCCGCGATCCGGGGCGTGCTGGAGCACATGGACGGTTATCTGGCCAATACGGATGAGGGCAACAGCGGGATGCTGCTGGCCGCAAACCTGGCCGGAAAGGCGATCAACATCACGCAGACAACAGCCGGCCATGCCATGTGTTACAAGATCACCACGCTTTTCGGAACTTCACATGGCCACGCTGCGGCACTGTGCTGCCGGGAGCTTTTCCCGCACATGGCCGCGCATACGGAGCTGTGCATCGACCCGCGCGGCGCGGCTTATCTGAAAGATACGCTGGATGAGCTCGGACAGCTGCTCGGCGGTACGGATGCCGGGAGCGGTGCGCTGCGTTTCGCGGCTATTTTTTACGGGATGGGGCTGGAAGTCCCGTCCGCTTCGGATGAACAGTTTGCGGTGCTGAAAAACAGTGTGAACCCGGTTCGGCTCAAAAACCACCCGGTCAGGCTGGATGAGGAGACGATCGACAGTCTCTACCACCGGATCCTGAAGCCGCTTCTGTAATTTACAAATCTTTCAAACGAATTTATAATTTCCCCTGAAGGTACCATTTCCGGAACTGTACTGTCAGGGGGTTTTTGTTTCCCCGGCCGGGAAATGATTGCGTATAGAAATAAACAGCAAAGGCCGGACGCATCAGCTGCCGCTGTTCTGTACATCAAATAAAAACGGGATCCGTTGAAAAAATGATTTGGGATTATCTGAAGTATCAAGATAATACCGCGGTCGAGACAGAAGACCGGTTCCTGTCTTACGGGAATCTGCATCAGGTCACGTCGGAAATCGCGTCGCATATTCCGGAAAGGGCACTGGTGTTTGTCCTGGCGGGGAATACGGTCGGTTCTCTGGCCGGATATGCCGCGTTTCTGAATCACGGTATTGTCCCGCTGATGCTGGATGAGAAAATCGACCGGGACCTGCTGGCGGATCTGACCGCACGGTACCGCCCGCAGTATTTATGGGCGCCGGAAGAGGCGTCTGACGGATTCGGGACGTATGAAGCGGTCTTCCGTACGCTCGGGTATGTGCTGCTGAAAACGAATATTCCGGACCCGTGGCCGCTGCATGAAGACCTGGCGCTGCTGATCAATACATCCGGGTCCGTGGGGGTCCCGAAGCTGGTCCGGCAGTCCCGGCGGAATATCACCGCCAACGCGCAGTCGATCATTGAATATCTCGGGATCACCGAAAGCGAAAAGGCCGTCACATCGCTGCCGATGAACTATGTCTACGGGTTGTCGGTGATCAATACCCATCTGATGGCGGGCGCTTCGATCGTCGTCACGGACGAGAGCTGCTATAAGGGGGCATTCTGGAAGCTGTTCAATGAGAAACAGGTGACCTCTTTCAGCGGGGTGCCGTTCATGTATGAGATGCTTTTTAAACTGCGCATAACGAAAAAGTCCCTGCCTTCCCTGAAAACACTGACACAGGCGGGCGGGAAGCTTTCCCCTGAACTGCAGCAGTTCTTTTCGCAGTATGCGGCCGATAACGGGAAGCGTTTCTTTGTGATGTACGGCGCCTCGGAGGCGACCTCGAGAATGGGCTATCTCCCATGGCAGGACGCGCTCCGGAAATCCGGCAGCATGGGCATCCCGATCCCGGGCGGCCGCTATGAACTGGCTGATGAAGACGGGAATGTTATCACCGAAGCCGGCAAAACGGGCGAGCTGGTCTATTATGGTGAAAATGTGATGATGGGCTATGCGGAGTGCGGGGAAGATCTCGCGAAAGCGGATGAACTTCACGGACGGCTCCTCACCGGGGATATGGCCTACCGTGATGAGGACGGCTATTACTATGTTGCGGGCAGAAAAAAGCGCTTTATCAAGCTGCTCGGCAAACGCCTCAGCCTGGATGAGACGGAACTGCGCCTGAAGAAGCTCTTTGATACAGCGGATCTCGCCTGTGCGGGTACGGATGACCGGCTGCGGGTGTTCGTAACGGACGCGGCGCTTGAAGCACCGGTCACGGAATACCTGACGAAAACCGCACTGATCAACCCGGGCTTATGCCGGGTCCGGGTCATCCCGGAGATCCCGAAAAACGCGTCGGGCAAAACGCTGTACGGAAAACTGAACGAAATGGACTGACCGGGACGGGAAATCTACGCATTCAGGCGGTTGAGACATATTACGAGCCGGGTTATAGAAACAAAGTGTTGTCTCAGGCCCATTAAAAACCGGGCGCGCAGGTAACTCATGCTGACAAACAGGCAGCCATGCCGCGCCATGCGAAGCACTCGCTTCCGAATGCCATGTGTATATCAAGGTGCGTTCTTTCGGGAGAAAACAAATGGAAACACAGCAGACGGATTACAAAACCGGGACGAATGTTCTGGTAAAGCAAAGCAGGATCGGGACCAAAACAAACATCGATAATGATTCGATCATTCTGAGTTCGGAGATCGGTGCTTATTGCGATATTGAAAAACGCAACCTGATCCGGGCTGCGAAAATCGGCGATATGACTTACACCGGGGCGGACACTTCCATCATGTGGGCGGAAGTGGGAAAGTACTGCTGTATCTCCCGGCTGGTCGATATTGGCGGGAATGAGCACAATTACCATGCCGTTTCCATGATGCCGGATTACCGGGTGAAGAACCGCCTCTGCGGGAAGATCCGGAGGCATCCGGATGAGGAGCCGGTCCGGATCGGGAATGACGTCTGGATCGGTCAGGGTGTTTCCGTGGTCCGCAAGGAGGGGCTGACCGTCGGGGACGGGGCGGTCCTGGGCGCGGGAGCTGTCATCACCAAGAGCATTCCGCCTTACGCGGTCGCGGCCGGTGTGCCGGCGCGGGTCATCCGTTACCGCTTTCCCGAAGAACAGATCGCGAAGCTGCTGGAGATCCGCTGGTGGGACTGGCCGTATGAGATGGTCGTAAAAAACTGGCCGCTGCTTTCGGCGGACCTGACCGCCGGGAACCTGGATCTGCTGGCGGAAGAATACAAAAAGTATTGCGGGGCATCCGGTTTGAACTGAAGATGACCGCGCGGCAAAGTGAACTTATGGATGAGGAGATCATAAAATGGAA
>CADBKS010000180.1 GCA_902795255.1 uncultured Chloroflexota bacterium | reverse complement strand
GCCACCGTGATGATGGTGACCCACAACGCGGAGATCGCCGCGCACCTTGATTCCGGCGAGGACGTTGTGTGCGACCGCTATTTCTATTCCTCGATGGCCTATCAGGGGCCGCTGACGGACCCGGACTGGGTGGCAGACATGAACCGGAACTGCCCGGGCATCCGAAAGCCCGACCTGTGCGTCTTTCTCGACGTGGATTACCGGAAGTGTAAGGAGCGCCTGGACGCCGGGCGGAGCCGTCTGGAGATCTACGAGCGGGACCTCGGCTTCATGGAGCGCACGCGCGATGCCTTCCTCGAAGTGTTCGCGCGCTACGCCGGCTCCGACCGCATCGTGATCGTGGACGCCGACCGGGAGAAGGACCTCGTGGCGCAGGAGATTTTCGAGGTCGTCCGCGCGGCGCTGCAAGGCGAGGCCCGGGCGTTTGTTTGCATGAGCCGCCGGTGTCAGTCGTGCCGGGCTTTGCCGGTTCGATACCTGGCGGCATAATGTTCCGGCTTTGACCGATTTATTCGAAGCAGGCGCTTCGAACTTCATTTATTGTGTATGAGACAACAAAATAATTTTCGTATCACAGGGCTCTTAATAGGACTCATCCGTAATTTACGGCCGGTACTTTAGGGAGTAATTACGGCAGCCGCTTAACCGTATAGATATTGGAAACATGCGTGGCGCCGATTTTTATGACCTCATACCCGTCCTTTTTCAGCTTACTGATCAGGGCCTTGTTATTTCTGGATTTGCGGCTCCACAACAACAGCTCATTCGGAAACGCGGATGTGTCAAACTGCGGATCGTCGCTTTCAACTGAATAGATTCTGGCTGTTTGCGGCATCAGGCTGACGCATTCGTAGTGAGCCTGGATCGCGGTGTCATAAATGATCACGTCGTTTATTCCGGATTCCCTGACAGCTTCAATGACCGGTTTCTCCGTAATATAAAGGTATTGGATCTTTTCTGGATGCAGGACTGCACCCATGAAAATTCCGGCGCAGGTCAGTCCGGCGCTGATCCGGAGCACGGCTTTCCGATAACTGCTGTTCCGGAGCAGCCGGTCCAGGACTGTCCAAAGCAGGATGGTGTGCAGCGGATAGAGAAAGGATACATATCTGGATTCGGCAAGCCCCGTCAGGAAAGAGAAGAGGATGAAGACACAGTCAACGGTGAGAATAACGAACCGGAATTCTTCTCCTGCGGCCGATTTTTCCGGATCCTGCTTTTGTGTACGTAAGCGGAGCACTGTCAGTACGGCAAGCAGGAACAGAAATCCGCAGAGAACATAAAAAGTCCCGAACAGATAATCGCTGAGATATCCGGCGTGCTGTTTATAAAAGGATGCAAATCTGCTGCTGTCGATCGTCAGCAGCCGTGTCGTCAGTCTTCCCTCCACGCCGCCGGCATCGGTATATCTGGACGGGTGCAGAATGATGTCAAGAAGGTTCGTTTGCCTGATCACATAGAATAATCCGGCCGGAACACATGTGCCCAGATAACAGACAGTTTTTGCGTATTGTCCGCGGAACATCTGTCCCGCGGCGTAAGCGAAAATCAGAGCTCCCGCAAGGATCAGGATCAGCTGGGAGTTTCTCATTGCAATGATAATACAGGCGAATGAGATCAGCGTCAGGATCTCACATTTGAGTAATCCGGTCTCTTTTCTCCACATGATCTGATGAAGACGTATGGTAAGGAAAAACAGGAAACCGGCATATGCATAGAACCGGACGAAAACACTCAGACCGACCGCCATTCCCGAAAAGCCGTACATCAGGACCCCGAGCAGTGAGACAATCCCGCTGCCGGTGATTTCCCTGAGAACACGGTACAGAATGATCTGGACGAAAATGAAAAAGATGATGTTCAGTGCGGCTGCCGGATAATGGCTGAGCTCTTCCGGAGAAAAAACAGACATGACAATATTCAGCAGCCCGAAATAGTTGTACGGAGCGGTGATCAGTTTGAATGCGGCAGCAGGAATGTTCAGATTGAGCAGCCCGTCTTCACTGTAAACGATCAGCGTATCCTTCAGAACATCATTGTCGATCCATTTTTCATACTCAAAATAAACAGGGTCACGCATTCCGGTGCTTTGTAAGGGCCTGTCCACATAGGCAAATGACTTCGCATATTCCATTGACAACAGCTCGTCGATATAATAGTTCTGCTTCTGGAATACCCTGCAGCATATGACCGCTGTCTGCAGGATCAGAATGATCATAAAAATGAACTTTTCAGTTTTTCTTGACATGATTCTCCGTATTGACGAATTAATGGATCATATCTATTATAAATAAATTTCAGTAAAAACGCAGACGAACAGCCCGGTTTTGTCTGCATTACTGTTGGATGTCATGATAATGCAAAAGACGCTATTACGCATGATTATATTTCATGCTATACTACTCGTTTGTATTTTATAAAAAAAACGGGGGGATAATGAGTAAGAGTAAATCGAAAATTCGAAAGTTGATCGCAGGTAAACGCCCATTTTCCAAAAGGATTTTGCTTGCTTTTTTGCCAAGTCTTGCGCTGAGTTTTACGATCCTTTTTTTCGGCCCCCTCGATCTTGTATATATCAGCCAGAATTATGTGGCTTACTCCCCGCTGAAGATCCTGCCGATAATGGCAGGTGTTATGTGCGGGGCCTTTTTGCTGCTGCTTTTACCCGCATCTGTAATAGGAGGGTCCATACACGCCTTTCTTGTATCGTTGTATACGGGGATCGCACTGGCTTCATATCTCCAGGGCGCGTTATTAAACCCGAATTTCGGCACGCTTGACGGGCATACAGTCAACTGGGTGGACTTCAGCGGTCTGATGGCACGGAACCTTTTGATCTGGGTCCTGATCATTCTGGTACCGTTTTTTATCCATTTTCTCAGCAATAACACCTGGCGGAAATCGGTGATGCTGGTATCAGCCGCGCTTATTCTTATGCAGTCTGTATCCCTTACGCAAAAAATGATTGAACAGTACAAAATTGATGCGGAAAAAGAAAGCACCTGTTATTTTTCCAATGAAAATATGCTGAAATTGGGAAAGAAAAACAATGTAGTTGTTTTCCTGCTGGATTCCGTGACAAACAATGAGCTTCGGCAGGCAGAAGAACTGTATCCCGGAACATATGGGGAGTTTAAGGATTTCACAGTATTTGATAATGCAAACTCCCGCTGGATTTACACAGTTCCTTCTGTCCTGGATATGCTGACTGCGTATGATCCTGAAATTACTGCATGGAACTATCAGGAACATCTGGATGCGGCGTGGAAGAACCCGATAGCGAGATCCTTCTATACGGAATTGAAAAATAACCAGTTTGAAACAAATCTGTATGTTCTTCAGAAGGAAGTCGTCAATGACCCCTGCGATATCCGGAACCTTGTTTCCAATGTCGTGGAAATGGGAGCGGACATGAAAATCAATAAAGCAACGCTCGTCAATCTGATCAAGTTGTCTTTATATCGTTATTCGCCTGTTATTGCGAAACCTTTTTTCATGATCTATACTACGGATGTAAATCAAATTGCTTCATCAGAATATTCAATGAAGGACCAATGGGATTTTGTTACCGAATTTCTGGAAAACGATTTGACGCTTGGAAATCAGGATAATGTTTTCAGTTATTATTACCTGCATGGCAGTCACTCTCCTTATATCATGGATGAAAACGGAATGATTCAGGATAAAGTAGGCGTTATGCAGCAGGTGAAAGGGTTTATGAACCTTATTGAAAAATATATCAAACAGATGAAGCTGCTGAATATCTATGACGATTCAACGATCGTAATTCTTTCAGATCACGGAAAAGTGCAGAGAAATCCGCAACCGATATTTATGATCAAGACAGCGAACGAACATCATGATGAAATGGTATACAATCACGCACCAATAACCACACAGGTCAGTCTTCTCCCGACGATTGCTTCCCAACTGAATTTCAGAGGGATGAATTATGGGAAAACAGCATTTGATGTTCCGGAAGATCTGGTAACAGAGCGTTGGATGGAACGTTATGTTTATTATGACGGATTTCCAAAGGGGCCCGGCAAGAACGGCTGGAATGCAATAATTGAATATCATTATACCGGTGGACAGGATGAACTGCTTGAGGTAATAAATGGCGGAGGGGATGTCCGGTATTATCCGATTGAGTCATCTTTTTACAGTTTTTAGGGGATGTGTGGCAGTGGAAAAGACATGTATTACAATACACTCTGATGCCTGTTTGGCGGAAAAGTGATACGTATTCGGTCTGATTTTGCTGCTGTATTCTGATGTTTATAGCTGGGAAAATAAGTTATGAGTATACTTGTATTAATTTGTTTTGTGTGTTGTTTTGCTCTGTTCGGATCCTTCGCTCCGGCATCTGCCTATATTGATCCCGCGACGACTTCTTATGTGCTGGAACTGATCGTCGGTGCGGTCGTGGTTGGCGGGGCTGCCCTTGGCTACTATTGGAGAAAGATCAAACGTAAGGTCAATAAGAGTGAAGAAAAACAATCCGGCGTGTCTGTCGAGGAACAATTATCCGGGATCGATGACGATGATGAGGATTGACCTCTGCTGCGGAAGTACGATATCAGAGATATAGAAAAGGTCTTTTAATTTCATGAAAGCACTTATTCTGAATTCAGGGCTTGGCTCACGGATGGGGGTCCTGACCAGTGAACATCCGAAATGCATGACGGAAATTTCCGCCACGGAGACGATCCTGTCGCGTCAGCTCCGGCTGATCGCGGAAGCGGGGATCCGGGAAGTGGTGATGACCACCGGATATTATGACAGCGTTCTGGTTCGCTACTGCGAAAGCCTGGACCTGCCGATCCATTTCACGTTTGTCCGCAATCCGATTTACGATCAGACCAATTATATTTACAGCATCTACTGTGCCCGTGACTTTCTGGATGACGACATCGTTCTGATGCACGGGGATCTTGTTTTTGAAAATGAAGTCTTCGACCGTGTGCTGGCATCCGATACTTCCTGCATGACGGTCTCCTCAACGCTGCCGCTTCCCGACAAGGATTTCAAGGCGGTCGTCAGCGGCGGAAAAGTCATGAAGGTCGGGATCGAATTCTTCACCGACGCTATGGAAGCCCAGGCGCTCTACCATCTCAAGCGTGAGGACTGGAAAGTCTGGCTCGGTAAGATCTGCGAATTCTGCGAAAGCGGAAATACGAAGGTTTATGCCGAAAATGCCCTGAATGAACTGAACGGGGCTGCGAACATCAGTGCGCTGGATGTGCAGAACATGCTCTGCGCTGAGATCGACAATCCGGAGGATCTGCTGCTCGTCAGCACGAAGCTCAAGGAAGTCGAATCCCGCACAGTTTACATGTGCTTTTCTTCCGACCTTATCCATGGCGGACATATCGCGATCATCCGCAAGGCCAGGCGGCTCGGCCGGCTGATCATCGGGGTGCTTTCCGATGAGGCGGTGGCGTCTTATAAGCGTTTCCCGCTGGTGCCGGAGTCCGAACGCCGCGTCATGTTCGAAAATATCGCAGGCGTTTATAAGGTCGTTGAGCAGAAAACGCTCTCTTACAAAGAAAACCTCGAAAAATATCATCCCGATATCGTTGTTCACGGGGATGACTGGGTAGACGGATTCCAGCGGCCGATTCGGGATGAGGTGGTTTCCATCCTTGCTTCCTACGGCGGGAAATTGGTGGAATATCCCTATAGTGATAACCCTAAATACAAAGAACTTGATGCTAATCATCGTTCTGAAGCCTCTATGCCAGACATCCGACGTGGTCGTCTTCGCAAGCTCATCAATATGAAGGGCTTGGTGACAGCTATGGAAGCTCATAGTGGTATTACAGGTCTGATCGTAGAGAATACCAAGGTTCTCCAAGATGGCAAGACTTATCAGTTTGACGCCATGTGGGTGAGTTCACTTTGCGACTCTACTGCCA
>CADBKS010000179.1 GCA_902795255.1 uncultured Chloroflexota bacterium | reverse complement strand
CCGTTCGGTGGCTTTCAGACGTTCGGCCAGGTTCAGGAAGCGGAACTGCATATCCAGCCATTTTCCGGGGATGTCCCCGGAAGCGGCGAGGAATTCATTAACAGCCGCATCCAGCTTGCGGACATTAAAGGAGACCAGCCCAAACAGCCAGTGGGTCGAAAGTCCCTCCAGCTTCGGGAATTCACACTCGTCCTCTATCCCGACCACAGCGGCCGTCAGACAGCAGCTGCCGAGATATTTCACGCCTTTCTCCAGAAAGGCACAGGCTTCCAGGTATTTTTCAGACTTGCGGTTGAATTTCGCGGTCAGGTCAAAGAAATACTCGGTCTTCCGCCACACCATGACGGCGGTTTCCTCAAAGGTAAGCGGAGCGACGCTGAAATCATCCAGTGATTCGAACGGCAGTTCATCCGTGCCATCCGGCCCGGAATACGCGTTCATCGCATTAAGAACTTTTTCGCCTTTTGTTTCCATCGCTCCTCCTTCCTGTAAAATTCAGCCCGCAGGTGTGACAGTGGGGACGGTTCTCTCTGTCACACGAGTGTGGGACAAGGAGAACCGTCTCCATCTGTCCCGCCCGTTTCCCACCGATCCAATATCGCCGGTCTGTCAAACGACCAAATCATCAAACTACAATCTCAGTTTACATCCCAGGAATCAAAAAATAAACCGGCAATGTTGTCCGTTGACAAACGTTAAAAAATGTGGTATCGACGCGCCGGCCAGGCCCGGAAAACACGTTATCCCGGACATCTGCCGGCGCTCTGGTAAAAAAAGTCTGTCACATCCATGCAAAAGAAAAAGCCTCCGGTTTATCCCGAAAGCCCGTGTTTCAAAATCTCATGCTATCAGTATATGTTATTTGGAAGGATGAAAATTAATACGATTTTGGACAGATTCAATAAAAAAAGCGGTCTGAATTCATGATTCTTTTCTTCCAATTCTCAGGAAGTATATTCCACTCAAAATTTGCTGCATTCCAATTTAAGAGGATAACACCACCCCGATCAGCTTGCCCGAATACAGGAAATTCATGAATTCGATTTGAAATTGCTTTTTCCGGAAGAATTGCAAAAGGTTCTACTGATGGTTTACTCCCTTTAGTGATCTCATCCACAGAACAAAATCCCTCGGATATTTCAAGTTCTGTCTGTATACTATTGACATACTTTTTTCCCCAGATTTGTTTTGCCAGATCAAGAAGTTTGTTTATTTTCTCTCTGTCCCAATAAACTTTTTTGAAATTCCCGATAACCAAATCATCTTCCGGAATTATCAAATCAAATGTAAAAAAGTCATCGTCAGGATCATCCAAAAGTGAAACGTGTGTTTCATGAAAGTCTGAATATTGAAATTCTGCCTGTAAAAAATCAAACATATACTTTTCTGCATTCTTGCTATTCTTATCATTTAACAAATAACCATGATTTTTCGCTGCGATTTCATTTAATGAACAATTTGCAGTGTTATCGGAACATCCACCTAGATAAGTCAGGCCATTTTCAGTTAGCAATGTATAGAAATCAAGTATGAGATCATTTTCACTGCAATTTTTGCTGCATTCGACAACTAAAGAAAAATATGCAGGCATAGGATTTGAGCCTCCAAACGAATATACATATAAGCAATCCAATCGATATCCGTTTTTTATTTACAACAGTGATGCTGAAAATAATAAACTATAGTTCATACTGCTTTCCCTGAATCAATAACAGTTAATAGAATAAGACGAAATTAATGCCGCGGTCGGCGGGGCAGACTTCCTGCTGCATCCCGTGCAGTAAAGGCCACAGGGTGTTTCAGCGGAAAGATTTTATATAATTTGCGAGGGTCTGCAGGGTGGTGTCGCTGTAGTGGAGCCCGTCGGAGATGAATGTTGTCCGGCCGCCGGTGATCTCCCGGACCGTGGTGAAGTACGGAGCGGTTTCTTTCAGCAGCGGGCTTTGGGTCACGGCTGTGCGCAGGTCCCGGTTGTAGCTGTCGATATAACGGTTGAAGGTTCCCTGCGGGATGCCGAAAATGTCGCCGGTCGTCCGTCCGCCTTCCGTGCCGATCACGATGACCTTCGGATGATACTCGGTCCCTTCATAATTCCAGGTCATGGATGCGATCGTTTCGGCGGCGGAAACGGCTGCCGAGATATAGCCGGCATTCCGGTTGGCGGAGTAGTCGTAATCATTGATGGTGGCGAAAAAGAACACCGTGCAGCTTCGGTTCGTCCGGATCTGCTCGTGAAAACACTGCTCAAAATCGTAAAAAAACGTATCGGTCAGGATCGGGGTCCCGGTCCCCGGAACGTAATGGCCTCCCCAGACGGCGTAAACGGCATAATCGTTCCCGCCGGTCAGGTCCTGCCGGATGCCGAGCTGGCAGCTGCGGCTGTCGCCGATCACGATTCTGCCGGAGTCATATCCCGCTGTTCCCGGAAGCGAGTGGAAATAATCCTGATTGATGCCGGAAATGCCCAGCGGGATCAGCATTCCCCGCGGATATCCGGTGTAAAGGGCCCAGTCCTGATAATCGGTCAGTCCGGTGTATTCCATCGCGCCCGCGCTCAGATAAGCGCAGCAGAGAAGGGTAAAAAGGATCGTCAGTACGGTCATGGTGCGGGATCGGTCGCTGTTTGGCATCATTCATCTCCTGTTTGGCCCGGAAAGCGTGCGGACGGTTCCCGGATATGTACCATATTAATCATAAAATGAAATGTGCAGATCATCAAGGGCCTGCACGGGATGCTCATTCATATGCTGCGGGGCGGTCAAACCCTGTTAAAATAAGAAGGCTGAATCGATCTGTTTCCGGACTGACCGGAAGAAGTGCAGGGGGAAGTAATGGGTGAATTTAACTATGCTGTTGTAAAAAATCCTGAGATCTTTGCGGAGAACCGGCTGGCTGCGCATTCGGACCACCGCTGTTATGAAAGCCGCGAAGCTGCGGAACGGGGCGTTTCCGGTTTTGTTTATTCCCTGAACGGGGTCTGGAAATTTGCCTATGCACGGAATTACGCGCTGGCGCCGAAGGATTTCTGGCGGGCTGACGCGGACTGCCATGCCTGGGAGACGATCCGGGTCCCGGCCCATATCCAGACGGAAGGATATGACGTCCCGCAGTATACCAACACCCAGTATCCCTGGGAAGGGCATGACGATCCGGAACCGGGAGAGATCCCGGAGAATTTCAATCCGACGGCTTCTTACGTGAAGTACTTCACGCTTCCCGAAGAAATGCAGGGGAAACGGGTCCTGGTCAGCTTCCAGGGGGTGGAAAGTGCTTTCGCGCTTTGGCTGAACGGCTCTTATGTGGGGTACAGCGAAGACAGCTTCACGCCGGCGGAGTTTGACCTGACCCCTTACCTGAAGGATGGGGAAAACAAACTGGCGCTGCAGGTTTACCGCTGGAGCGCGGGCTCCTGGTGTGAGGATCAGGACTTTTTCCGCTTCTCCGGCATCTTCCGGGATGTTTATCTTTTCGCGGTCCCGGAGGTCCATATCCGCGATATGCGGGTGCAGACGCTTTTGGATGAAAGTCTGACAGAGGCGGTGCTGGCGCTGGACCTTGACAGCGAAGGGACCGGCTCCTGTGTCGTCCGGCTGCTGAATGACGGACAGTGCATCGCTTCCGAAAAGACGATGCTGCCGCTGAACGGTCAGATCCGCATTCCCATATCGGCTCCCCGGCTCTGGAGCGCGGAGGATCCGTATCTTTATGATCTTGAGATTGAGGTGCTGGAAGCGGACGGTTCGCTCTGTGAATATATCTGCGAGCCGGTCGGGTTCCGCCGCTTCGAGATGAAGGACCGGATCATGACGCTGAACGGAAAGCGCATCGTTTTCAAAGGTGTGAACCGGCATGAGTTCTGTTCGGCGGGCGGCCGTGTGCTGCCCGATGAGATGATCGAACAGGATCTCATCACAATGAAGCGGCACAACATCAATGCTGTCCGCACCAGCCATTATCCCAACAAAAGCACGCTGTACCGCCTCTGCGACCGGTACGGACTTTATGTCGTCGATGAAACGAACCTGGAGACGCACGGGGTCTGGGACGCGATTGCCGCGGGACAGGTCCCCGAGAGTTACGCGGTCCCCGGCAGCCGGCCGGAATATACCGGGATGGTGATGGACCGGGTCCGCAGCATGTTTGAACGGGATAAGAACCATGCGTGTATCCTGATCTGGTCACTCGGGAACGAAGCCTACGGCGGCGATAATTTCGGAAAGATGTCCGCTTTTCTCCATGAGGCGGATCCATCCCGGCTGGTCCATTATGAGGGTGTCACCCATGATGTATATCATATGAAAGAACCGTCGGACGCCACGGATATGGTCAGCACGATGTATATTCCCGTTCAGCAGATTCGTGAATATCTGAAGGATCACCGGGACCGTCCGTATATCAACTGCGAATACGCTCACGCGATGGGGAACTCCTGTGGAGCGGTGGACAAATATACCGAATATGCCTATGAGGAGCCGCTCTTCCAGGGCGGGTTCATCTGGGACTATATCGATCAGTCCATGGATAAGCAGGACCGGTACGGGAACACTTTCCAGGCTTACGGCGGTGATTTCGGCGACCGACCGTGTGATTACAGTTTCTGTGTTAACGGGCTGGTATACGCGGATGACCGCATGCCTTCCCCGAAAATGCAGGAGATCCGCGCACTTTATCAGAACATCCGGGTGAGCTTCGAAGGCGACGATATCACCGTCGAAAACCGCAGCCTGTTCACCAACACGGACCGGTATGATGCGGTGTTCCTCCTTGAACAGGAAGGCAGGCTGATCCGGAAAGCGGTCTCGGTCATTTCCGCTGGACCCGGTGCGGCGAAAACGCTGCGCTGCCCCTTCCCGCTGCCGGAAACAGGCGGGGAATACACGCTGACGCTGTCCTTCCGTCTGAAAGAAGATACGCTCTGGGCCGAACGCGGATATGAAGTGGCGTTCGGACAGCGGATCATCGGAACGTACACGGAAAAGCCCGCGTCCCGGGAAGGGCTGACCCTGATCAGGGGCTGGCACAACTTCGGGGTGCGCGGAAACGATTTTGAGGCGGTTTTCTCCCGGCTCCATGGAGGCCTGATCTCTTATCGTTATGCCGGACGGGAACTGCTGCGGACCGCTCCGCGGCCGAATTTCTGGCGGGCAATGACCGAAAATGACCGTGCCAATCTGCTGCCTTTCCGTGCCGGACAGTGGGAAACAGCCTCTCAGTTCGTCACCGCGAAATACGCGGACGGGCTGCGGCTTTCCGATTATGAGATCGAAGAAGGGGACGGCTTTGTGCGGGTGCGCTATTGCCTGCATCTGCCGGTCCGTCCGGAACTGACCTGCACCCTGACGTATACGGTGCACGGCGACGGGGAGATCGGGACCGAACTGGTCCTGCCCGCGTCGGATGCGGTCGGTGAACTGCCGGAGATCAGTGTCCTGTTCGCGCTGGATGCCTCTTATGACCGGCTTGCCTGGTACGGACGCGGTCCGGAAGAGACTTATCCGGACCGGAAGCACGCGAAGCTCGGCATCTATCGGAACCGGGTCGAAGAGAATATGGCCCGTTATGTGATCCCGCAGGAGTGCGGCAATAAGGAAGATGTCCGCTGGGCAGAGGTAACCGACACCCGGGGACACGGTCTGCGCTTCCGCTGCGGAGGCCTGGGTTTTTCCGCGCTGCCTTATTCACCCTTTGAACTGGAGAACGCGCTGCATCCCACGGAGCTGCCGCGGCCTTATGCCACATGGATTCGGGTCGGACGCCAGATGGGCGTCGGCGGGGATGATACCTGGGGTGCGCAGACGCATTCGGAATACCGGATCGACAACAGCAAAGAGCTGCGGATCGCTTTTTCTTTCCGCGGGTTGTGACCTGTAAGATAAAGGGCGGATGTACGGCCATCGTACATCCGCCCTTTTTTATTCATGGTAGAGAAAACCACCTGCTAAGCAGGTGGAGCCGAAGAGCTTTAGCATAATGCTTATCGGGAGCATGCTGCCGGACCTGAATA
>CADBKS010000178.1 GCA_902795255.1 uncultured Chloroflexota bacterium | reverse complement strand
ATTAAAAATCAAAAAAGGAGAATCAACATGAAAAAAGCGTTTGCTCTGCTTCTTGCACTCATTATGGTGCTGAGTCTCGCATCCCTGTCCTTCGCAGATTCCGTAACACTCAATGTGGTCACATCCTACGGCGGTGATGACGGCAACCGCGCGAATTTCGAAGCTGCCGTTTCGGAATATGAAGCCCAGACCGGTAATAAGGTCAATGACGGCTCCGCGACCTCAAACGAGGAATGGAAAGCCCGTGTCCTGACCGATTTCGAAACCGGATCCGAACCGGACGTCCTTTTCTTCTTCACAAATGCCGATGCCGAGCCCTTCATTTCCGCCGGAAAAGTCGTCTCGATCGATGAGATCCGTGCCGAATATCCGGACTATGCGACCAACATGAAAGATTCGATGCTCGCGGTCGCTTCCGACGGCAAAAAATACGCGGTCCCGTCCTATGGCTACTGGGAAAACATGTTTGTGAATAAATCCGTCCTGGATGCCTGCGGGATCGAAGTTCCGGGCCCGGATTATACCTGGGATCAGTTCCTTGCCGACTGCCAGACCATTCTGGACAACGGCTATACCCCGATCGCCTGCTCCCTGGTGGAAGTTCCGCACTACTGGTTCGAATTCGTTGTCATGAACAACGGGAACCTCGCCAATCACCTTGAAGTCCCCGCTTCCATGGATGATCCTGCTGCTGCGAAATGGGTCGCCGGCCTGAATGATATCAAAGACCTGTACGAACGCGGTTTCTTCCCGAAGAACACGCTGACCGCCACGGATGCCGAGACCGTCGCCATGTTCGGTGAAGGCGAAGCCGCATTCCTGATCGACGGTTCCTGGAAAGTCGGTTATTTCACCGGCAATCACGAGGATACGCTTGAAGATTATGTGATCTCCTACGTTCCCGGCAAGGGCGAACGCCCTGCCAGCGACGCCATCGGCGGCATCTCCATGGGCTATTTCATCACCCGCAAGGCCTGGGAAGATCCCGCGAAACGCGAAGCAGCCGTCGAATTTGTCTCCTATCTGACTTCCGATGATGTCCTGAGCAGATTCGTCACGACCGAAGTGACCGCCCTCGTCAACGGCGCAAAGCCGGAAGGCCTGAATGTGCTGCAGCAGTCCGCGGCAGATGCCAACGCCGCCATCACCGGTGTCGTCGGTGCCGTCCAGGATACGATCACCTCTGAAGCGAAGGGCGACCTGTTCGGAAATATCCAGAATGTTGTCACCGGCAAGATGACCGCTGAAGAGGCTGTTGCTTCCGCGATCGCGCTGAATTGAAAGCTGTAATATCAAAAAGGGGCTGCCGCGCGCAGCCCCTTTTTCAAAAAACGATACCGGCGGAAACCTTGCCCCGCCGGTGCGGATCACACAGAAAGGAAAAACAATATGAAGTCGACGATCTATAAAAACAAACCCCCGCTGATCGTTTTCCTGCTTCCCGCATTTTTGTTCATTCTTGTTTTCCTTTATTACCCGTTCTTTCAGAATATTCTGAACACATTTCTTTCGATCGGCGGGCTGGGGCGCGCCCCGGAAGGGCTGAACACGCCCTGGTACACCAACTACGTCCGGCTTTTCACAGATCCCTATATGAGGGTCGCGATGAAGAATACGGCAATTCTGATCGTTTGTACGGTGATCTTTCAGGTTGGGATCGCGCTGGTCCTGGCTTTGCTGGTGGACAGTGTCAAACATGGTCAGCAGTTTTTCCGGACCGTATACTTTTTCCCGATCGTCATCTCAGCCACGGCCCTGGGGCTGATGTTCAACCTGATTTTCCTGTACAAAGGCGGGATGATCAATCAGCTGCTCCTGAAACTCGGTATGATCGATTACGAAGTAAAGTCAAACGGAAAGATGATCGTCGACTGGCTTGACTGGAAGGATACGAAGCATTTCATGACGACCATGTTCATGCCGGTCATGTGGCAGTACGTCGGATTCTATTTCGTGATCATCGTGACGGGCATCAATAATATTCCCTCGGATCTCTATGAAGCCGCTGCCCTGGATGGCGCGGACGGATGGAAGCGGACGCGCTATATCACGATCCCTCTGCTGCGCAATGTGCTGCGTACCTGCCTGGTGCTGGCGATCACGGGGGCCCTGAAGGTCTTTGACCTGCCCTGGGTGATGTTCGGGGCCGGTATGCCGGAAAACAGGGGCTGGCTCACCGGTACCTATATGTACGATCAGACCTTCAACCGCATGAATGTGGACTACGGATCCACGATCGCCGTCTTCATCGTCGTGCTGGGGATCATCCTGTCGAATGCGGCTAATCGGATTTTCAAACCTTCGGAAGATTTTTGATCGGGGAGGACGAATATGGATCGCAGAAAAACTTCACCTTCCGCTGTACTGACTTACCTTGTTCTCGGTTTCTGGGCGCTGACAACGATTTATCCCTTTATCTGGGTGATCCTGAATTCTTTCCGGAAAAAAGGGCTGATCCTGTCCGACTCTTTCTCGCTCCCGCTCGGCGACGCCTTCACGTTTGATAATTACATCCTGGCCTGGCAGCGTTCCGATTTCAAAAACGCCTACCTGAACAGCTTCATCATCTCCGGTACCGTTACGGTCATCGTGATCATCCTTGCGGGACTGGCGGCCTACGGACTGACGCGTTATACATTCCGCGGGAGGGGCCTACTTTACAGTCTGATCATGGGCGGTATGATGTTCCCCGTCTTCGCCACGATCATCCCGGTTTTCCGGATGGAAGTTATAATGGGAATAGCAGGACGCGGGAACCGCTGGCTGAGCATGCTTGCGGTGATCCTGCCGCAGATCGCGGGAAATCTCTGCTTTTCGATCATTGTTCTGATGGGGTTCATCCAGTCGGTTCCGATCGAACTTGAGGAAAGTGCATATCTGGAAGGCTGCAATGTTTTCCAAATCTATTTTCACATCATCATCCCTGCCGCGAAATCCTCTTTCGCGACGGTTGCGATCTTCACTTTCCTCTGGAGCTACAACGACCTGTTTACGCAGTCCTTTTTCCTCCGGTACCCGCAGGAAAAGGCGATCACGGGACTGCTGAATGAGATCAGTTCTCAGGCAGGGGTCAATTACGGTCTGATGGCTTCTTCCGTGGTTCTTGTCGTGATCCCCGTCCTGCTCGTTTATGTACTGCTGCAGAAGCATATTATCAAAGGGCTGACAGCCGGAGCGATCAAGGGATGAACGATTCCAATAAGTTGCGCGTAGTTATTATCGATGATGAGTCGGTCATTGTTGAAGGCCTTCGGAAAGTTGTAAAATGGGAAAAGTACAACTGTGAAGTCGCCGGCACGGCCTCGGATGCCAGAAGCGGTGCGCAGCTCATCCGGAAGGTTCGGCCCGATATCCTGATCACGGATATCTGTATGCCGGGCCAGAACGGGCTCGCGATGCTGGCAGGTCTTCGTTCCGAGTTCCCGGAGCTTCAGGTGACTGTCCTGACCGGCTACCGGGATTTTGTGTACGCGCAGGAGGCGATCAGACTCGGGGTAACACGCTTTCTGCTGAAGCCCTCCAAAATGTCCGAGATCGATGAAGCGCTGACTGTCATGACGGACAAACTGAATGCTGCCGAAAATCAGGAACCGGATCAGAATACCGGCAGCTTTATCGTGAACCGCGCGATCTCCTATATCGAGAAACATTATACGGAAAAACTGACACTGCAGGAAGTGGCGGATATCTGCTATGTTTCCCAGTGGCACCTTTCCAAACTGCTGAACAAATACGCAGAGCAGGGATTTTATGATATTCTGAACCGCGTCCGGATCGATGCCGCAAAAGAACTGCTGAAAGATCCGAGCCTGCGCATCGGGGATATCGGGATGATGGTCGGATATACGGACAACGCGCATTTTGCGCGGATATTCAAAAAAAATACCGGGTGCAGCGCTAATGAATACCGGAACCGGCTGTGATGCGGTCGGTCCGGACTGGAGGATTATGAAATACGCGATCGGTGTGGATATGGGCGGAACGGCGGTGAAAATCGGAGCGTTTGGCCCGGACGGGAGCATGCTCGATAAAACGGTGATTCCCACGAAGCCGGAACGCGGGAAAGACCGCGTTTTTGATGATATCGCATCCGCGGTCCGGGGCCTTGCCGAAAAGAATTCGCTCGGCCTTGCTGATTGCGGGATCGGGATCGGCTTTCCCGGCGCGGTGGACCGGAACGGGCATGCCAACGCGGCTGTCGACCTCAAAATGTTCGATATCTGTCCCGGCCGGGAACTGTCCTCCAGATTGAACGGCCATCCCGTTGCTGCGGAAAATGACGCAAATGCGGCGGCGATCGGTGAGATGTGGCAGGGAGGCGGAAAGGGATTCTCGAATCTGATCCTGATCACGATCGGGACCGGGATCGGCAGCGGTGTGATCATCGATAAGAAAATCGTCCATGGCGCGCACGGACTCGCCGGGGAGATCGGGCATATCCAGATCGATCCGGATGAAACGGAATACTGCAACTGCGGCGGGAGAGGCTGCCTGGATCAGATCGCATCCGCAACCGGCATCGTCCGTATCGCGAAACGCTTCCTGGCCCGGAATGATTCATTTTCCCTGCTGCGTGAGATGGAGAACTTTCCGGCAAAGGATGTCGCGGACGCGGCAAAGCGCGGTGATGCACCGGCGCTGGAAAGTCTGACATACTGCATGGACCGGATGGGGAAAATGATCGCGGCGGTCGGCAACGTGATCGATCCGGAAGCCGTCGTGATCGGCGGCGGCGTTTCCAAAGCCGGGCCGTTTCTTGTGGACCTGATCTTCGAATGCTATAAAAAATATCCGACGCTCACAACGAGTTATCCGGTCTTTCGGCTGGCGGAACTTTCCGAAGATGCGGGCATGTACGGCGCCGCGTTCCTGGGTTCAAACGGCGCGTTCGGCGCCTGACCGCTCCCGGATGATCGCTTCGGCAGCCGCGGTCACACCTGCCACCAGGTCTTCAAGCGGGAGCCCCGGCTTATCCGGGTGAGAAGTGGTCTGCTCATTGAAATAGGGCAGATGAAGGAAACCGCCCCGGATCCCCGGAAACTCATGAGAAATGAAATAGAGCAGGCCGTACATTGTCTGATTGCAGACATATGTTCCGGCGGAGTTTGAGATCTCCGCCGGGATGCCCGCGCTGCGGATCGCCGAAACCATGGATTTCACCGGCAGCGTTGAAAAATAAGCGTCCGGCCCGTCACTGAAGATCATTTCATCCGCGGGCTGCTGCCCTTCATTATCCGGGAGACGGGCGTCATTCAGATTGATCGCCACCCGCTCGGGTGTCAGAGCTTCCCGTCCGCCAGCCTGCCCGAGACATAAAACGGCATCGGGATGTTCGCGCATCAGGATCTCATGCAGGACCTGCAGGGAGCGGCCGAAAACGACCGGCAGTGTTGCTTTGATGATCCGGGCACCGCAAAGGCTGTCCGGCAGCCTGCCGAGAACCTCTTCTGCGGAATTCATTGGATCCTCTCCGAATGGTTCAAATGCCGTGATGAGCAGTTTCATGTATGGCCCCTTTATATTGTCGGAACGTCGTACCGGTTGACCGTCAGCCCGGATTCACTGCCGTATATCGAATCGATATAGATCCCGCCATTCGCAAGGATCGTACGGCAGCTTGTGGTATTGATATCCCTGCAAATGATGCGGACCGTGTTCAGACCGAGCGCTTTGGCCCTGCCGAGAACAAGCCGGAGCTGCTCTGTCCCATATCCCCTGCGCCTTTCATCCGGGCGGATCGAATATCCGATATGGGATGAGAATTCCGGATCATCATCGTCATATGCAAGACTGTGGCGCAGACAGCTGAACCCGATGATCTTTCTTTCCCCGGGACGCAGTGCCATATACCATGAGATGGTGCCGGAAACCGAATGAACATACCCGATCCATTCGTGAATCGATCGGAATCGCTCCAGACCGTCCATTCCGGGGATCCGGTCTGCATGATAAGTCACGCGCATCCGATCTTCGGGAAAGGCTTCCCGATAGCTTCGGATCTCCTCCTCCCAGCCG
>CADBKS010000177.1 GCA_902795255.1 uncultured Chloroflexota bacterium | reverse complement strand
CCTCACAGATCATGGATAAACGGCGGACGATCTCACTGACCGGGATGCGCCGGAATTCATGGTGCTGGCACCTGGAAAGTACTGTTGCCGGGATCTTGTGGATCTCGGTCGTCGCAAGGATAAACATCGCGTGAGCAGGGGGCTCTTCAAGTGTCTTCAGCAGCGCATTAAACGCGGCTGTCGAAAGCATGTGGACTTCATCGATAATGTAGACTTTTTTCCGTCCCAGTCCGGGAGCAAAGTTGATCTTATCCCGCAATTCCCGGATATCATCCACAGAGGTGTTGGATGCGGCATCGATCTCGATCAGGTCAAGGAACTGTCCGTTGTTGACCGCAATACAGTTCGCGCAGTGGTCACACGGCCGGTTCTCCGGATGCTCATCCAGGCAGTTTACCGCACGGGCAAGGATACGGGCGACCGTTGTCTTTCCGGTACCGCGGGGGCCGGAGAAAAGGTATGCATGGGCAACACGGTCCGTTCTGATCGCGTTTTTCAGAACGCGTGTTACCTGATCCTGATAGACAACATCATCCCAAACCTGAGGACGGTATTTTCGATAAAGTGCCTGATTCGCCACAGATAATTATCCTTTCCTTACGGGACCCGGTAAGTCGCCTGGATCTGCCCGAACATATCCCGGATCACGGCTGTCTCTCCGGACTGCCATACCGCTTCGTTCCGGTTCCAGTAGATCTCATAGGCGGTCGTATGTCCCGTGCGTGAGTAAACTTCAACAAAGATGCCTTTCCGGAGCAGCTGGATGTTCGGGAAAGTCAGTACATTCCCGTTGGCATCTTCCAGTGTCCAGCCTTCCATTGAAACGACCGCATCGGAATTGTTGACGATCCGCAACGCTTCACTTTCGAGGATGCCCGGATTCCGGATGATCGCGATCTCGACTTTCGCTCCGCGAATCACGGGGGTCGGTTCGGCAGTCGGTTCAGATAACTCAGCCGGGAGCTCCATCCCGCCGGTCTCTGCGGTCATTTCCGGTTCAGCCGGCAGTTCAGCCGTTTCCTGCATCGGTACCGCTGTCGGCACGACCTCTTCCGGCAGAAGCTGGATCACGGGTTCTGTTTTTCTGATGTTTTCCCAATAATAAAGTACACCGTAAGTCACGGACGCTGATACGGCGATATTCAGCAGGATCATCAGAAAAATTTTCCAGAAAGTACTCATGATATTAATTATAGCGTAGTTTCAAAAATAACGGTTTGAAGTAGCTCAAAACAGCGCTTTTCCTAAGGAACGGAAACCACGGCGGAGGCGATCACCCAGCCCACCTCTCCGTTCTGTGTCAGGATCTGATACCACTCCGAATAGTTGATGTTTTCCGGCCCGGCCAGGATCTTGACCACGGCACCGTTCGGAACAACACAGATCAATGCCGTTCCGTAGCTTGAACCGGGTTCTGAGAGCAGAAAGATCCCGTTTTCATTACCGGCTTTGATATACGCAAATTTATCATCATGCGGCAGCTCTTCCGCGGCCGGTTCATATCCAACGCTTTCCCGGATGCTCATCGCGCAGCGGAAACCGACAGCAGAACTGAAAGTATCCGGATCCATCCCGGCCCGGGCCGCCATATGGATCTCATTCAGGGGCGTATCAAAAGAGCCTCCGCGGATGACCTTTTCCGTGCCTGAAGCCGGTCCCTGCGGATCATCCGACTCATAGTTCTGGTACCAGTAGGGAGAATACCAGTCAGAGACCCATTCGGAAACGTTCCCCGCCATATCGGCCGCGCCGTACGGGCTGTAACCGGCCGAATAAATGTTTACCAGCTCCGTATCGCCGGGGATCAGCGAAACATTCATATTGTACATTTTCGGTGAACCGTTTCCCCACGGATAACGTCGGTTGTCATCCTTCCCCCGGGCAGCACGTTCCCATTCCGCTTCGGTTGGAAGACGCTTTTCAACGAATGCACAGTAATCCGCCGCATCCTGCCATGTGACATTCACTATCGGGAATCTGGCATATACAGCGTTTGTATAATATCCCTGCCTTGTTTTCGAATCGTATGATCCGGGCTCCCGGCATACGCCCGCAGCAACGCAGACGGCATAATCCGCGTTCGTTACCTCATGGCTGTCGATATAGAAAGCATCCAGATAAACGAGATGGTACGGTTTTGTATCGGAAGCAGCCGAAAGATCACCGTATTCCGTTCCCATCATGGCATATCCTGCCGGAACAAGAACCATATCAACAGGCGCCGCACATACTCCGGAAGACAGCACGCAGAAAACAAAGAATACAAATAAGAGTTGGAGCAGTTTATATTTCCGTTGCATTTTCACCTCATCGTTTTCAGTTCGTGCAGCCTTTTTTTATTGATTTGTACCGCATAATTCAATACAGGAAGATCCTGCGGACACAGCGAAAGCCCACATCATCAGAAAACTGGGACGCGCTCATCTCCGCGATCCGACGCATCCGGATATCGGCAAGCGAAGTTTTCCAGGAGCCGCCTGCAATGATCCCGGAGCCCGGATGGACGGAATCCTCTGTCCATTCCCAGACATTCCCGATCAGGTTCGGTTCGCTGTCCGCGCATGGCATTTCCATCCGCCCATCATAGTTCTGACCGCCGGGCATAGCCGAAAGTGCCGTCCGCCATTCCAGCAGGGACATCAGCCCCATACCGGCCCAGCGGCAGTATTCTTCCGCCTGGTTCTTTGTTACATTGACAGCAGGATGATCAGCGTATTCCGCCTGTAAATAATAATTCGTCTGCCCTGCGCAGTCAAATGATTTCGGAGCACTGCAGGCGCCTGCTTCAACACACATGCGGTATTCGCGGTTGCTGACCTCGTTCCGGCCGATCCAGAAACCGGGTTTCCGCAGAGACTCGTCGGACCTTATGTAATAAAGCATCTTCCCGTCCTGCGGATTGATCATTTCAAGCCCGGTATACAGTTCGGTATCCGGGATCACCTCCGTGGCTGTCGGTGTCTGCAGCAGGAGGAAAGCCTCAGCAGTCTGCGTCACATTTGCATAGAAAGCGTCAGCGAATGCGGTGCTGTCAAAGGTCGGAACAGATGTAGCGGTCTCTGTCGGAACCGGCGAAGCGGTAAGCGTATGAGTCGGCGCCGGAGTATTCGTCTGCGTCGGCACGGCCGTGGAAGTAGCCGTTTCCGTCGGCAGGGGAGTATCCGTCGGTTCAGGTGTAAATGTCAGCGTCGCGGTATTTGTGCCGGTAGCCGTCACAGATGGGATAAACAGAAATCCGTTCCCGTTCCGCACCGAACTGACCGCGCCGGCAGCCAGGATCACCGTGATCACCAGCAGCACGGCAGCACCGCAAAGCAGCAGTCTGAATTTTTTCTGTGAATTATCCATCGGTCAGGCCCGGAGGCGTTCCAGTTCTTTTCTGAAAATTCTGCGCAGGATCGCGACCGTGATCGCGTAAGACGAATCCATCCCGAAATAAGAAAGCGTCCCCGCACCGAGGTTTTTCCCTTTGCTCATGGGCGTATCCGATACATAATGCATGAACCCGATATCCATGCGGACATTATTGAGGTCCACGATCTCATCGATCGGATACCGCTGCGGGCGGAACATTTCATAAATTGCGGAAAGATACGGACCTGCTTCCATCTCGATATCCGTATACCCGCCCCTGTAAATCGACTCCATAAAGGGTTTGTTCTGAAGAAAAGTACCGTAAACCGTCACTGCCCGCTGATCCCCGAGGATCGATCCGTACATGAGCCAGGGCTCAACGTCAGCGGCTGTAAACGCATTCTGGAAAACAAAAAGATTGGATGAATGCATATCGTGGACGACGTTCGGAATGATCACGTCGCCGCGGACACCGTTGAGCGAGGCAGCCTTGCCCATCACATAAACCCCGCGGATATTCTCCAGTTTCTCAGAAAGTTTTGAGAAAAGATGGTAAGCAGCCCGCCCCAGCGGATAGTCAATATTCAGAATATAAGCCGGAGAGTCCCGGAGCTCATCGCTGTCAGGGATCCGGATCCGCGGATCCATCCGGCTGCTGCGGATCCGTCCGATCTCAAACAGCTGCACACCGACTTCAAAATTGCTGGAGATCGAAAGGCGGGTGATCCCCTGCTCTTTTTCTTCTGCTGCCTGTTCCCGCACGGTATATTTGCCGAACTCGGACTGCTGGTACTTTTTCAGCACATAATAAAGCAGGTTCTCCCGTACACCGGGAAGCGGTTTTCTGGTAATTTTATCCCATTCTTCCCGCAGCATCCGGGACTCTTCACGGTCGATAAAGCGCTGCAGTTCCGATTCTTTCTGCAGGGCATATCCGCTGATAAGGTTCGCAGCCCCGTGCATATTGGAGGAGACAAAATAAACAGGTTTTTCCGTAAGGTCGGGATATTCCGCCAGGATCTCATCCAGCCAGTACGCGGCAGCCCTGGAATAATGGACCATCGCGCTGTCCAGAAGTTTGATCCGCAGTTCGGACTCCCTTGACCGGATCTCCCGCAGCCACTCCGTCATCTGATCCTTCCATATCGTCCGCAGGCGCTTCAGGTCATCAACGGTGGAAAGGAGCCTGTCCGCAAGCAGGCTGAATGCGTCTCCGTCGTTTTCGATCACGGCCGAAAACAGGATCTTTTCATCGACCGTATTCAGCAGCTCGTGCAGTTTGTTCCATTCGATCTGCAGGGCTGTCACCAGCGGAACGATATCTTCGATATCGGATTCACTGTTGATAAAAACAGCCAGTGTCTCCTGTCCGTCATAACGGCAGATCCTCCGGCGGGCAGCGGCCGTCACGATCGGCCAGTTTTCGATATCCGTATATCCCTGGGAAGTAAACATATGGACATTCTGTCCCAGCACCAGTTTGCGGACTTTCAGAAAACAGGGCGGTACCCGGAGGATGCTGTAGATCAGTGCATTGTAATCCGGCGCGGCTTTTCTGGCATCCGGATGCATCGTGGAATCCATCGCGGCATGGACCTCTTCCAGGCCGCTGATGCGTGTTTCGCTTCCGGAACGCAGGACAGAGTAGATCGTCCTTTTGTAAAAATCGATCGTCTCAGACGCATCGCGGGGAATATTTCTTTCCATTCTTCATCCTCCAGCCCTTTTGATTTTATTTATTATATGCGATTTTCCGTGCAGTCCGATCCGGTGGTAATAAATGATCTTATCGTCACAGGGCATCCGAATAAATCCCCGGAAAAATTTGTTATAATATATTAGTTAAAGATTTTACACGGAGGGCCATATGGAAGCAACAAATGAAAGCAACCTTCTTTTCGCGATCGTCCAGGCGCAGGATGCCGATATCGCGGAACAAGCCCTGAAAAGCATGGGCATTGATTCCTATCAATTGCCCAGTGTAGGCGGTTTCCTGGGGCGGAAAAATATTACACTGATCATCGATTCCCCTTTTGGGAAAAATGATGAGATCATCACTGTCCTGAAAAATTCCTGTTCGCAGCGAATTGAATTTATCGCAGTTCCCATTGAAAACGCGCAGCTCGCGATCCCGACCCCGACACAGATCGCGGTCGGCGGTGCAGCGATCTTCGGCGTCACTGCAGAAGACATCATCAAACTGTAAAGGAGCCATCTTATGAAACTGATCATTACCATCATTCCGGACAGCGATTGCGACAGTGTGTCGCTGGCTCTGACCGAACGGAAATTCCGGGTCACACAGATCGCCTCCACCGGCGGATTTCTCAGAAAAGGCAATGCCACACTGCTCGTCGGCGTCGAAGATGAACAGCTTGAGGAAGCCGTCGGTCTGATCAAACAGACCGTTGAAAAGTCCGCCAACAAATGGAAAGGTGTTCTGTTTGTCATCAAGGTCGATAAATTTATACATTTCTAATCGTTTTAATCTGATTCTAATGACGGGATGACCGTTAATCAGGTATTATTAAATCAACAGGAAACATTGATAACTGAAAGGAGTGAACTATGAATTATTCACGTGCTTTTACCGCAGTATTTGACGATAAAAATTGGATCTCGAAAATTCTTATCGCCGGTTTGATTGCTTTGATCCCGGTCATCGGGCAGATCTATCTGCTCGGCTGGATGGTCGAAATCGTCCGCCGTGTCAAGGCCGGACGGGAAGATATCCTGCCCGCCACCCACTTCTCTTATTTTCTGACCCTGGGTCTGAAAGTTGTCGTCGTCGGTCTGATCTACTCCATCCCGGTCCTGATCCTCTCCGGCATCATGCAGCTCATTACCGCGGGCGCGAACAATGCGGATGCGGACTTCTTCACGGTCTTCTTCGCAGGGATGGGCTGTGTCGGCGGGATCCTCGGCGTTGTCCTTAACTTCGCCATCGGAATGCTCGGTACTTACGGGATCATCAGAATTGCCGAAACCGACCAGATCAAGGCCTGCCTCGATTTCTCGGATGCTTTCAACTGCATCAAGAACAACCTTTCGGTCTTTGTCATCGTTGAACTGCTGTCCATCGTTACCGGACTGATCCAGTCCGCCGGGCTGATCATCTGCATCGGCATCATCTTCACCGTTCCTTACGGCATGGCAGTCGACGCACACCTCATCGGCCAGCTCTGGAACAACCTGAGATCTTATCCCGGCAAAAAGGACAGCGTCCGCGGTTCCGTGAATGAGCCGAAAGCAGACGATGTCGTTGAAGAAGCGCCTTTCAGAATGGTTCAGGATATTGAAAACGATGTCCGTGAAACCGCAGCCGAAACCGCTGCGTCAGCCGAAGAAGCCGCTGCCGATGTGATCGATGATGTAAAGGAAGATCTTGCCGAAGCCGCCGAAACGGTACAGGAAAAGGCTGAAGACACTGTTGAAGCCGCTGCCGATGTGGTCGAAGATGCAAAAGAAGATCTTGCCGAAGCCGCCGAAACGGTGCAGGAAAAGGCTGAAGACGCTGCCGAAACAGTGACGGAAACTGCCGAACAGGTTCAGGAAAATATCACCGATATCCTTGACGGTGAAGCCAAATCCGACACGGACAACAACGATAAAGACCTGCCCTCTTTTGAATAAAAAGAACGCGCAGTACTGAACAGACAAAAAACATCCCGCGGAAACCGCGGGATGTTTTTTGTCTCCGTCATAGACCTGCCATACATTCCAATCGGCAGTTAATGTTCCAACAAACGCTGCTGTCTGCCGCTCTACACTGCTATTTTCCGCTCCTGATCACTGTCCAGCCATTCAGCGCCGCAACATCCCCACAGCTGTACAGTTCGTCCGGAACATCTTCCGTAAACCAGATATAGACGGAATCCGGTTCCAGGCCGGCACAGGTCAGTTTATCCATTTCGACCATATCACCGCCAAATACCTTCCGTATGGACCGGGCATTCGCCATGCGGTTATAGGTCATGTGACGGTCCGCAGCAAAGAGCGCAAGCGCGTCGGCATTTCTTCCGCCGACATCCGATACAAAAAGATGAGCGGTCCCGTCCGGGATCAGTGTTTCCAGCCCGGCCGGAAGCCCGGCGATCCGGTTGGCCGGAGCCCGGAACCTTTCTGCTGCTTCCACACAGTATTGTCCGAGATCACAGGCCTGAACCATCAAACAGACTGCCATGATGCAGCAGACGGCTTTGCCGGAGAGCCGGCTTTTCCCAAGCGCATAAACGGAAGCAAAGAGGACCAGATAATACAGCGGCCAGGCGAGCCGGCCTGAAGAACGGAAAACCGAAAGCAGCGAATGAACGGACGCAGGGATCTCAATACGCCACACCGATCCGGTATCAAAGTAAGCATGATTGGACACGGCCAGCAGAACCAGGAGCACCGAAGGCAGGAAGTAAGGCAGGATCTTTTGGAAATAAGTCCGTCTGCCGGCAGCGATCCCCGCCGCGAAAAGAAGGATCAGGCCCAGCCCCCAGTAATTGAATCCTTCGTACTGCAGGGGCATCGTGGGCCTTGACCGCAGGATCGCTGAAACACCGTCCGGATTGAAAAAGGCATTCAGATTCATTGAGAGCTCCCCATAGCTGTCCGACTGAGGCAGAATATGAGCATACCCCATACCGAAATACCCTGTAAGCAGCGCGGCCGCGGCAGAAAGCACCGTGATGCCGGTCCTTTTCAGAGGAACCCGCATGATAAACATCCGGATGAGCTGCAGACAGAAAATAAAACCGATCATCGGAACAAAATAAATGTGCACCAGCATCGCGGTCCAGATCAGAACGAACCATCCCGCGGGATTCAGCCGGTTTCGGGCATCCAGGAACAGGTATACCGCTGCCAGGATCAGCCAGTGGGCCGTCAGCGTATCATGGATCAGGGCGCGCTGCAGGATCACCGGATTCAGGATACACAACAGTGTGATGATAAGCGAAACCCACAGGTCCCCGCTCAGCCTCCAACCGATCTTTCCGGCAAAATATGCAATCATGATATACGAAAAAAGGATCCAGATTCCGTTGAACTGAAAAGTTTCCGGCAGAAAATTTCTGAACAGTTTGAAGATCAGGCAAAACAGCGGGTTGGAATCCGTTACGATCACGGAAGTACCGACAGGATAGTTCAGGTCCCGCATGAAGAGAAGATAACGTGTCCAGCGGCTTTCCCGAAAGAAACGCCAGCCGATATAATGCTGAAAGTTATCCCCTCCGCCGTTGATGACCCATTCCGTATTGAGCGGATCGATATTTCCGGCCGAAAAAACCGCAAGCACAAAAATTACGGCAGCCAGACATCCAGCCGCGATGCAGATCCGCTCCGTTTTTTTATCATCAGGTCCACGCATGTTCAAACTTACACGCCTCATTTTCTAATAATCTTCTAATTGTTATTTTTTTTATAATATGATAGCATAATATATATTTTAATATTTATTTGACGGGCTTTACTGGATCATAAATGAAAAAATACTCATTTTTCAAAGCACTTTTCACCATCCTGATAACCGCGCTGTTCACCTCAACGCTTCTGATCACATTCTCTCCCGGAGCCGAATACATTGACCAGACACTGCCCTCCACCGGGAACCGTGATACCGACAATCCAGGCGGGCCGCAGACCGGGCCGAAAAAGATCATCGGGATCGTTCCGGGACATTACGGTTTTGACACCGGTTATCAATGCGGAGCCGAATTCAACTTTGTAAAGGAAAATGACGTCAATCTGCGTCTCGCGGTCATGGTCCGGGATTATCTTGAAAACAAGGGCTACAGCGTTGACTTTATGCACGAGTTTGATCCCTCACTTTCCGACTATACCGGGCTCGCACTGGTTTCGATCCATACATCAGGCTGCGATACATCCGATGCCAACCGTTCCGGTTTCTATATCACTACCGGCGGTCAGAATAAATATCCCAGTGAAAGCAAACGCTTGAATGACTGTCTGACTTATCACTATTCCCAGAACTCCGGCCTGGACTATCTCGGGGAAAATTATTCAACTGACCAGGAAAATCTGTATGCCTTTGAAAACGTCAATGACTACACGACAATTTCAGTGATCGATGCCGGATATCTCGGGAATGATTACCGCACGATCTCCGAAAGGACAGAAAACCTCGCGAAGGGTATTGCGGACGGGATCATCTGTTATGTGGAAAATGATACGGTCGGAAATATCTACAAGGCCAGGCCCGTCACTACAGTCACTTCTTCCACGCAGAAAATATATATGATGCCCCTTTCGGAAGCAATGGCTGAGGATCTGTGAACAGGAGTTTTTATTATGGCAAAACAGGCATTTTTTGAAGGACTGATTTACGACGAACATAATGAACTGATCAAAACCGCCGTGGTAGGAGGCGAAAGCTTTTATGTTGTGGATGATGACGGATTCAAACGCCACATTGACACCCGGGAAGTAGATGAAAAGATCGTCCGCCTTTTCACTGACCAGATCAGCGGAAATGAGGAATATCTCGCGAACGCCGCGGCAAGTATGACCGGAAAAACCGATCTGTTTTCAATGGCGATGTTCAAAAGCCAGCTGAAAAACATTGATAAGGAGATCGATGCCATGTTCCGCCAGGCCCCGCCTCCGGGACTTTCCGAGTATCTCGGTATGGCGGGCTTTAAAGTCAATATCGATATCCACGGGAATATCGTCAGCGTTAATATGCCGACAGCACCGGAACAGTCGGATGACGAGTAGTCCGATAGCTGTATATACGAAAAACCGGGAGCATTTCCACGCTCCCGGTTTTTTATATTGATCCTCATACATGATTTCGCTGATTTCCGATTTGTTTATTCAAGCGGATGCACAGCACTCACAAGGATCCAATGGAAATCATCAAACTCTTCCAGCTCAAAGATATGAAGTTCATCACCGATCCTGTATTCCAGGTTCCAGCCGTTCAGATCAAAAACAGCCTCATGCCCATCGGCAAAAATCAGGCTGAAACCGTTGTAATTGTCCGTTATGATCTCATTGATTTCTTCTCCTACACGAATTTTCATGAAATCCTGTACGGCTCTTTGGATCATCAGCGGATAAGTGATGTCCGCCTCCCGCCGGCTGCCGGATACATCCAGCCATACGCGGATGATCTCCGGAGGATATTCAGCGATAGTCTCCAGAGAGGGATCATTCATCGAAAGATATAAATAATCCCCCTGTTCAGGGACCCTTTCGGCAGCGCTCTCTGCATCCGTAAAGACACTCAGGACTTCCACCGATGTAAAGGCCGGTTCAGAGGGCGAATCAAATGCCACGGTCTGAGTGTCGTCTGCTGTTTCCTCATAACCGACCGGCATTTCTGCTGCATCAAAAGTACACGCTTTCTTATAGATCAGTCCGCCTTTTTCGTTCCAGAAATACAAGACGTAATCGATCCGCTGAAGCGTTTTTTTATTGTGATTTACGAATTCGCAGTCTGTGGTGCTGATAACACGTTCATCTGCATCATTCAGTTCAAAAAACGTACCGGTGATTTTTGCCTCGATTCCCCGCACCGCCCCGCTGCTGTCCGGGCCGGTATCTGCAGCAACGCTGAGTGCACTGCAGAAGAGGAAGAAAGACAGCGTTACCAGCAGCAAAACCGTATTTTTCGTTTTTTTCATGGGCTCCTCCTGTGCATACCGGAAACGATACCTTCGAAATGATTTTATTGTTTATATATTTATTCTACATACATTTCGGAAAGATTTTCCGGCAGATTCGCACAAAAAGCGCAATCAGGACCACTGGCTGAGCCGGTGGTTTGCTCTGCGCCTGTAAGGCGCTGGTACCCGCGTGCGCTTGTAAGCGCATGTCTGTGAACGCTTTGCTGTGCACATGGCTATCG
>CADBKS010000176.1 GCA_902795255.1 uncultured Chloroflexota bacterium | reverse complement strand
ACGCCGGTCGGGATCGGCCTGACCTCGATGCAGCTGCTGATCCCGCTGGCTGCGCTGATCGTGGTTTTCGGGATGGATGACGCGCTCCGGCGGAACCTGCCCGTTTCCGCGGAGCAGGTCCGTCTGCATCTTTTTCTCCCGTTCGCGGTCACACTGGCGATCGGTTTTACGCTGCAGGACCTCGACGGCGGGGTGACGGGCATGGGCCTGATGTTCCTGACTGCGGTGCTGCTTTATCTGGTCCTTTATTTTGAATATACGGCCTGCGATCCGGCCTCAGCCCGGCGTCCGGTTTCGATCATCGTTCTGGACGGGCTGTGCTACGCGGTGTTCCTGCTGTTTGTCATCGCACTCCGCGCGAACGGTTCGCCGCTGTATCTTTCGCTGCCTTCCGTTTTCATTCTGTGTTTTATCATCAGCCTGAAAACCTATTCCTTTCACATTATCAACAGCGTGATCACCTTCCCCGCGGCCGTAACTGCCGCGGTCATGGTTTTTGCCGAAACAGGGCTGCATTTCTGGCCGGTCAATATCGTTTCTTATGCTTCTCTAATGTTTGTGTGGTATTATGCATTTATCAACCTTGTGATCGGAAAAGACCACGGGGAATCTGTTTGGCATAGTGTCCGCCGCTTATTGCCGGCCGTGATCTTTGCCGTGGTTGTACTGATCGTTTCGATCGTACGGCTGTAAGTGAGGTGAATTTATGAATATTACACTGCAGCATTTTCTTTACTGGGTCGCTGCCTATCTGATCGGGGCGATCCCGTGGGGATGGATCTTTGTCTGGCTCGTGAAACATAAGGATATTCGTTATATAGCCTCCGGACGGATGGGAATGTCCAATGTCATGCGGACCGCAGGAACTTTCTGGGGAATCCTGACCGCTGTGCTGGATGTGATCAAGGGAACAGCCGCGATCCTGGCCGCGCGTCTGTTTATTCCGGAGCCCGAACCCTGGATGAAGGCGATCGGGGGCGTTTTTGCCGTGCTGGGCCATATTTATTCCATTTATATGATCGAAAAACGCCGCGATGGGAAATATTATTTCCGCGGCGGTGCCGGCGGACTGACGTCCTGCGGTGTCGGTGTAGCGTTGTGGCCGGTCGGTTTCCTGATCGCTGTCCCGCTGCCCTGCCTGATCATCTACCTGTTTTCTGGATATGCTTCTGTGGCGACAGCGCTGTTCAATGTGTTCGCTGCCATCGGGTTCACGATCGGTGCTGCCACGGGGAAGTGCTCCTGGTGGTATGTCGCTTACGCGGTCATCGCGGGCATTCTGGTGGCGGTTTCCCTGCGGCCGAACTTCAAGCGGCTGGCCCGCGGGGATGAGCGGAAAACCTCCCTGCGCATCCGCTGGCGCAAAGAGGACCGGGAGCAAAAGTAAGAGCCGGTATGATAACAAAACAAAACAGCCCCGCTTTCGGGGCTGTTTTGTTTTGTTATCATTTTCTGCGGCAGCGGGTCAAAATCCGTCGTCGTCTTCGTCATCCGGGTACCCGTCATCCCATTCGTCGTCACCGTCGTAAGCAGACGGTTCGTCGCTGAAGTCCTGTGCGGAGGGGTCATTGGGATCCATATAGGCGAGATTGTCAAAATCGTCGTCTTCCGGTTCCGGTTCGTATTCTTCTTCGGTCGGCATGCCGTACTGAGCGATGACCTGTTTGTAGATCCAGATCAGGTTGCGCTTGTGAAGGGTTTCCGCCAGACCGCCGAGGTAAACACGGCTCTTGCCGCAGTCTTCGACGTGGATCGTGGAAAGGTATTCACCCGGGTTCCGCTTGATCCTGGCTTTTTCACCGACTTCCTTGAGCTTCTTCAGGTACTCGATGTTCTCATGCATCGCTTCGTCGATCTCACCGCGCAGGATGATATCTCCGTGCCCCTGGACGATATTTTCAAGGCCCAGTGCGTTGATCTTGGTATAGGTGTTGAGAGTATCGACGTAGTTGCCTTCGGAAAGTGCCGGGATCGGCATGAAGGCGTCCCCCGCGAAAAGGATCCTGTCTTCTTCGATAAACACCGAGATCCCGTCCGCCGTGTGGCCGGGCGTGAGCATGATGATCAGGTTCTTTTTCCCGACCTTCAGCGTCAGTTCCCCGTCATCAAATGTCAGATGCGGCAGGACGATATGATTCTTTTCGAAAGCGGGATTTTCTTTCTTGGTGGCTTCCAGTGCGGGAACGCCGTATTTGGCGAGGTATTCCGCGCATTTTGTATGGGCGATGATCGTTGCTTCGGGGAAGAAACAGTTGCCCCAGGCATGGTCCGCGTGGGAGTGGGTGTCGATCAGGTAGCGTACGGGAACTTTCAGCTCTTCGTCAATGAACTGCCGCATGGCGAGGGTTTCTTCGGGGAGTGCGAGTGTATCAACAACGATCGCCCACTGGGGACCGACGATAATACCTGCTGTTACCTGGGCATAAAGCTCGCTTTGCAGCCAGTAAACATTCTCCGAAATACGCTCTCTCTGCATAATTTGACTCTCCGTACTCGCAATCGGCTAGACATCTGCCGCCTTCGTAAAAAACATCATATAGGATAGCACAAAGATAGAAAAAATGCAAAAAAAAGTGATTGCAAATTTGTGAGAAAAATATGTGAAAAATGTGTACTGGAATCAAACAAAATGAACCGGACCGGGAGGAGAAAGCCCTTCCGGCTGTTTCTGAATATTACAAAAACAGGCGCGGAAAGCAAAGACGGAAGCACCCGGCACAGCGGAACCGTGCGGATTGAATGCTCTGTTCCTGCCGGCGCTGGAATAAAAAAAAGATCCGCATTTCTGCGGATCTCAGCACCTCCAGAGAGATTCGAACTCTCGTTTTAACCTTGAAAGGGTTGCGTCCTGGTCCCCTAGACGATGGAGGCTCAACGGGGAAAATAATACTCGAAAACTCAAAATCGGTCAAGTTAAAATGACACTTTTGTGATAATGAATTTCCCTGCCCTGTTTTTTCTACATAATGACGAGCATAAATTCGGCTTTTTTGCCGCTGACTTTTTTCAGCACTTCCTCAACGCTTGCCGTCAGGATCAGTTCCCCGGGCAGCGTCAGGTCGCAGCAGAGTGTGACGCGCTGGCCTTTCCCGAAGACCTTTTTGACGTCTTCCAGCAGGTTCGTCATGCGGTAGGGAGTATCCATCAGGATCACGGGCAGGCGCATCATCTTCAGCTTTTTCAGCTCATTGAGCCGGTCCTGCGGTGCGCGCGGCATGAATCCGCCGAAAACATAGCGGGTCAGTTTTTGCGGCGTGACGGAGATAGCGGTGGTCAGGGCGGAAACACCCGGGACGGGGATGATCCGGAATCCGGCGGAGATCACTTCCTCGACCAGACGGTGCCCGGGATCGGAGAAGAGCGGGGTCCCACAGTCGGAAACCAGCGCGAGGCTTTTCCCCTGGGCCAGCTCGATCAGCAGTGTATCGATCTGCTGCGTTTCGTTGTGCTCGTTGGTCGTGATGATCTGCTTGTCTTTGATCCCGAGCTGGCGCATCAGACGGCTGCCGTTGCGGTACTCTTCGCAGACGAGGATATCGACCTCTGTCAGAACGCGGATCGCCCGCAGGGTGATATCATCCGGGTTCCCGATCGGGATGGATACGATATAAAGCGCATTTTGTAAACTCATGATTGTTATTATAAGCCGAAAAAGCATTAATCAGGGTTGTCTGCATAAGTTCCGTGCGGAGCTTTTGTACCGACAAATGACAATTGTATGACAAATGACACAGGCCCGAATCGCGGAATAAGACTAAAATTAAAGCGGTAGGATTGTATTTACCGGGACAGACTTTGTCTGTCTGATACCTTATTAAACTGATCAGGAGGTTTTTTGATGAAGAAACACAATTTTAATGCCGGGCCGGCGATCCTGCCGGATTACGCGATCAACGAAACGGTCAAGGCGATCCAGGATTTCGGCGGACTTTCCATTCTTTCGATTTCCCACCGGACCAAGGAATTTGACGCGGTGATGGATGGCGCCGTGGCAGCGACCAAACGCCTGCTGGATATCCCGGATGATTATCATGTGCTCTTCCTCGGCGGCGGTGCCAGCACCCAGTTCTATGTCATTCCTTACAACTTCTTGAACAAGAAGGCCGCTTATCTTGATACCGGCACGTGGGCGCTGGGCGGCATCAAGGAAGCGAAGCTCTACGGAGAGGTCGATGTTGTCGCTTCTTCCAAGGATAAGAACTACAGTTACATCCCGAAGGATTATACGATCCCGACGGACGCGGATTATTTCGAGATCTGCTGCAACAACACCATTGAAGGTACCGAGATCCGCAAGGATATGGACAGCCCGGTCCCGCTGATCGCCGATATGTCCTCCGATATTTTCAGCCGCCCGGTCGATGTCTCCAAATACGCGCTGATCTTCGGCGGTGCCCAGAAGAATTTCGCCCCTGCCGGCGTGACAATGGTCATCATCAACGACAAATTCATGAATGAAGCGGTCTGCCGCCCGGTCCCGACCATGGCCGATTACCGGGTCCATGCCAAGAAGAACTCCATGAACAACACGCCTCCGGTGCTGCCGATCTTCACTGCCCTGAAGACGATGGAATGGATGGAAGCGGAAGGCGGCGTCAAGGAAATGGAAAAACGCGCGATCGCCCGCTCCACAAAGGTCTATGATGCGCTGGACAACTCCAAGACCTTCTATCCCACCGTCGCGGATCCTGAAGACCGCAGCCGCATGAACATCTGCTTCCGCCTGAAGGAAGAATACAAGGATCTGGAAGCGGACTTCCTCGAACTTGCCAAGGAACGCGGTCTGGTCGGGATCAAGGGACACCGTTCTGTCGGCGGTTTCCGTGCCTCCTGCTACAACGCGCTGCCGATGGAAAGCGTTGACGCGCTGATCCAGACGATCCATGATTGGGATGCCGCACACTGATAAGTAAAGAATAAACAGCTCCGGATCGGGGTGCTGCCCCGGTCCGGGGATTTTCGAGGAGGCTGAAAATGGCAAAAGTACTGATCGCAACTGAAAAACCGTTCTCTAAAACCGCTGTGGAAGGGATCACCAACATTTTATCCGCCAAGGGACATGAAGTCGCGAAGCTGGAAAAATATACGGATCCCGCACAGCTGCTGGAAGCCGTAAAAGACGCGGAAGCGCTGATCATCCGCAGTGACAAGATCACCGCCGATGTGATGGCCCATGCCCCGAAGCTGAAGATCGTTGTCCGTGCCGGTGCCGGCTATGACAATGTTGATCTCGAAGCGGCGACCGAAAAGGGCATTGTCGTTGAGAACACACCGGGGCAGAACGCCAACGCTGTGGCTGAGCTGGTGCTCGGCATGATGGTCTACAAGGCCCGCAATTTCTATGACGGTTCCACCGGCAAAGAACTGCGCGGCAAGAAGATCGGCCTCCACGGGTTCGGTGCGGTCGCCCGCTGTGTGGCGCCGATCGCCCAGGGTTTCGGGATGAAGGTTTACGCGTATGATATCCCGCAGGTGCCGGATTCCGTTTTTGAAGCAGCCGGTGTGACCCGCATCACGGATATCCCCGAGCTTTACAAAACCTGTGACTATGTCTCGCTGCACTTCCCTGCCCTTCCGAACCTGATCCGCTCCATCAATTATGAACTGCTCGCGAACCTGCCGAAGAACGGCTGCCTGATCAACGCTGCCCGTGCGGAAGTGGTCGATGAGGACGGGATCGTTGAGATGTTCGAGAAGCGCGAAGATTTCGTGTATCTGGCTGATGTCGCTCCGAAGAATAAGGACCTGATCGCAGAAAAGTTCCCGGGCCGTTTCTTCTTCACCCCGAAGAAGTCCGGCGCGCAGACCGCCGAAGCCAATGCCAATGCCGGTTTCGCGGCCGCCAACCAGATCTGTGCCTTCTTTGAATCCGGATGCACCAAATTCCAGGTCAATAAATAGACCGTTCCGGCCTGATTTTCTGTTATTCCGTTCCGCAGCACGGCAGCTTTTCCTGCCGTGCTGTTTTATTCATGGTAGAGAAAACCACCTGCTAAGCAGGTGGAGCCGAAGAGCTTTAGCATAATGCTTATCGGGAGCATGCTGCCGGACCTGAATATGTG
>CADBKS010000175.1 GCA_902795255.1 uncultured Chloroflexota bacterium | reverse complement strand
TTACCTTCTGCCGTATTTCTGGCTTCCGGAAGAAACGCTCGACTTGCGTGTCAGAAGGGATCATGTGCCGTATGTGTAATGGTGTTAGGGAACGATATGTTCACAAAAAATTAACAATTGAGCTGAAAAATGTTTCCTCTTATTACACCCTTATAGGAATGAGAATAGGGAACGAAAAATTCAGAAAAAATTTACAAATAAAAATGCAGACAGGTTGATGAATTGAAAAATGAATTTTTAAATTTTTGCGTTCCGATATTCAGGGACGCTTTTAAAATTGAATATCAAAAATCAGTAAAAATGCATGATTTTTTGTAAAAAAACAAGATAAATGGAGATCAAATTAACCAGCGTACCTTATTTTGTTTTTTTTAATCATGCAGCCCATTTCAGCTATAATAAATTTATACAGCGTGATATTGTTTATCTTGCAGGCAATAATCTGTATATCGAAAAAGTTGAAGTTGTTGTGACTATGGCCGGATTCGTCATAATCAGATACCCGGAAAGAAAAGGCTGGACGCATGTCCGTGAAAGCAGTCTTTATTCTGCGAAAGATGAAGCTGAGGCATCAATAAAGAAATGAAATATATTCATCCTCGTTTCAGAAAACCCAAGAACTTTATCGCCATTAATTTAATCGCCATTGCCGCAATCATAGGCTTTCATGCGCTGCAGGATGATACTATTCCGGATTGGTTGTTTATTGTAGCTGCAGTTTTTTATATCGTCGGATTATTCTTATTGTTTATACCTGATAAGGAGTAGGCATTTAAAATCCTGGTTTTCTGAGAATAGTTATTTTTTAGCGTTTTCGCACCGCTCACTAGTATTAAATTATTTATCCGGAATGAAAGTAAATAACTGATACTCATAATAATGAATATCAAAAAAAAGCAAAAATGCATGCGTTTTGGTATAACAATTATCTTGACTTTTCATAATCCGGAGTATAAGCAAAAATTGAATAAAAGGTGCCCGCCGCTTACAGCGGGTGAGTCACAACAGGAGCCAGAATATCAAAGATGGGGGTTTGGAGGCGAAGCCCCCATAAAACCGGGTGAGGGAAGGAACTTTCGCAGACTTGTGGATATTCATTCCGCACCCTGCGAAGCACTCTCTTCGGAATGCATTGTGAGTTCCTATTGTAGAAAAAAGCGCCGGGGTTGATTACTCCCTGGAGCTAAACAATCAGTATAAAGTATCACAAATCGAGGATCCGCCTTCATTTGGCGGATTCTTTTTATATATTTATATTCCGGTGGGCAGGCTGCCACTGTCTTCGTGTCGTTCTTTGGTAAAATTTGACATATCAAAGTATATACAGGAGGTGCGTTATCCATGAAAAAGCTGTTTTCGATCCTGTTGATCATTTCTATTCTGCTCTGCGTCTTGCCCGTCCTGGCAGAGGACGAAGAACCCTGGTATTATTCGTACGATCGAGGTCTGGCGCGCCAGGGGATGACGCTCGCCGCCATGACCGCCGGAAAAGCCGTCGACCTGCTGGAGGGCGGCGCAGAGGATCCCGACGGACTGCTTGCGGAGTTTTCGAACATCGATTATCTCTCGCCGGAAAAGTTCATCTTCGTATTTCTAAATTCAGATCAGGCTGCAACGGTTCGAAAGGTGCTGAACGTTCAGGAAGATATTCAGATCGCGCCGGCACTGGCTGAATACGTCAACCGGAAGGCCGACAATTCGTACGCGGAAGCGGCATCAAGGGTGGTTTCCGATCCGATGGATGGCCTGGAAATGACGACCGGGACCACGATCCTCGTTCTGTCCTACGGAGCGCATATCGCCGTGGCCTGCGAGGGGCGGATGGCACTGATCATCGGCACGAAGGAAATCTCTGCTGCGCTGAACACGGAAGGTGTGCAGGCATTTGCGGCTGAGCTGGGTAGTGAGGATGTCAGCATGCGCATCTACGAGGGCGAGGATATCTCGCGCCTCAACATCGGCGCGAGCTGGTCCGGCACGGGTTATAACCTGAAACTCGAGAACTGCGTTTGCGCTTCACAAGCCAGGTTCGAAGCGCTCTTTCCACAAATGATCGAAAACCCGTACTTCGACGCATATGCCGTAAGAACCGTGCTGTACGGGTATCTGCGGAAGGCGCAGTCGACTTCCTGGCTGATTGAGACCTGCCGCCGGTTTATCCCGCAAATGCTGGAGGCTTATCAGCAGGAGAGCGCGCTGGAGATGATGCGCTCAAACTGCGACGACATGAGGCCCTTCGACTACGAGGCCGCAGCGCCCGCGGAATATGAATTCGGTGAGCCCGGTGAGGAAGTGACCTTCGCGCCGGGGGACACCTTCCTGTTCGTCACGCGCAGGCAGTATCCAAACAGGGAGAATACGGATGTCTATGATGATCCCGTCGCCACACTGGACATGATCTCTGAGGCACTGCTTCCGGCGGACGCCATTTCTGAGAGCGCGGACTACATCATTCTCTGCGATGTGGTCTGGGGCCCGGAACACGCCTCGTGGAACGGCAGGACAATATTCTATCCGAATGTTCATGTTGCAGTCTATGAAAACGGGAGTGGCAGGATGGTGCGCGACCTGGGAAGCTTTATGCGGAAGCTGAGCGGAACGGTCGTCGTACAGGAGACGATAAACTACTATGCACCGCTGCGCAGCCAGGTCTTTGAAGCACTGCAGCCGGTGCTTGAGGAAATACAGGCCCACTGAGACGCTTCGCGTTGGGTTTATGAAAGAACTTTGCGACCGTGCGGGAATTAAATATATGTCCCCTCATAAAGGACGATACGGCAATATCCATAAATGGATGGAAACAGTTGAAACAATGGAGGAACGACAGGCACTGGCAAATAATTCCCTTCATACCCTTGCCGTTTTAGAAAATACATACGCAAGGATGTCGGGAACCGAAGCCAAATCTGTCATGAGGAAACTCGCAAATAAAAAGGGCGGTGAAAGTGTTGAGGAAACACAACATACATCAGTGAAAAGGTTGTCCTCAAAACAGGAGCCGGTCTATCTGGATGATCTTCCGGATTATGTGAAACAAACAATCATGATGCTTGTAAACAATACCGGTCAATGACAAAACCAGACGACGAAATTTATCTGGAAATGCACAATTTTCCTGACTGTACAGATGTGGAAATAAAAGCGAAGCGATCCGATTTTACTCTCGGATCGCTTTGCTTTATCTCATGTGTTACTATAAAATCAATAATGATTTTATAACTCAAAGTGTGACCCATCGGGGACTCGAACCCCGAACACGCTGATTAAGAGTCAGCTGCTCTGCCAAATTGAGCTAATGGGCCATCTGTTTGTTGTCCGTTTACCGAACGACCATTATTATACCAAAATACCGGATTTTGTCACGGGATTTTATGAAAATTGATAAAAATTATGACAATCCGATTTTCAGCCTTATTTGATGAAAAATATTGCGAAATTAATTCTTGTATCAATATCAGAAATTTATTCGAAATTTATATAAAGTTCCGGGAAATACGGGACGTTCAGGCTGATAATGGTACAATGAAAAAGATATTTTTGACCGGAAGCAGCAGAAATTATCGAAACACGTTTTCAAAAAACGGATCCATTGTCAGCCTGCAGAAAAACGGTACAGGGAATATCCGGACGGACATGGAATCTGCGGGAAACAGATCTGTTTACTTATACTATCCGGGCCCCGCACGCATAACGAATCGGTACCGGAAAGAATTGCGATACGAAAAATGAACGGACTGGAAAAAATCAAGCTGATCATCTTTGATGTGGACGGGACGCTGGCTGAAACGGACGACTATTTTGTGGAAAAAGGGACAGTCCTGGCCGGGAAAGTGCTGCCGTTCATCAAAAGAAGCACGATCGAAAAGCCGGTGCGGGCTATCGTTATGGCCGGAGAAACAGGCCTGCATCTCTGCTACCGTCTGCTGGACTTGATCGGACTGGACGGTGTCCTGCACCGGTTCCACAGCCGCATGTCTGTCGGCAATGAATATAAGTACCGTGAAGTCGAGGGAATGTCCGCCATGCTGGAGGAGCTGAGCCGGAATTATCAGATCGGGATCATCACCTCCGGCGGAAGAAAAAGTACCGACGCATTTATTGAAAAGTTCGGGATCGCAGACAAAATCAGCTGCGTGATCTCCGCCGAAGACTGCCGTTTCATCAAGCCGCATCCCATGCCGATCCTCACAATGGCCGCACGTGCAGGTGTCCCGGCTGCGAACTGTCTGATGGTCGGAGATACGGTTTTTGACATCCTCTGCGCGAAGCGGGCCGGCGCCCTTTCCGCTGCGGTGAAAACCGGATTCGATTCACTTCGTTTCCTCCGGCTTTTCCATGCGGACATCGAACTGGACTCGGTCAGCGATCTGCCGGAAGTTCTCAGCCGATCCCGCAGTGAAATGGCTGATTCCATGGACAAACCGAAAGATTTGGTATAATTAATTTGTATTGTGTATTAGAATAGTTTAAAAAAAAGTTTCGGAGCAGTATTTTGGCATTCAACCCACTGAACTGGTTATTAGGTTTGTTCTCCCTTGATATCGGAATCGATCTCGGGACGGCAAATACTTTGGTATATGTTCGCGGAAAGGGCATTGTGATCAATGAACCTTCGTGGGTCGCTGTCGAAAAACGGACCAAACGTCCGGTCGCCATCGGGATGCAGGCCAAAGAAATGGTCGGGCGGACCCCTGCGAACCTGAGCGTCATCCGTCCGCTCCGGGACGGTGTTATTTCCGAATTTGAGATCACGCAGGCCATGCTCGGTTATTTTATCGGCCGGGCACATCAGCAGTCGATCGCTCCGTTCCCCCGACCCCGTGTCGTGATCGGCATTCCCTGCGGCGCGACGGATGTGGAACGACGCGCCGTCTATGACGCGGCCATGGCGGCAGGCGCACGGGAAATTTACCTGATCGAGGAACCGAAAGCCACAGCCATCGGGATCGGCCTTCCGATCAATGAGATCCGCGGTACGATGGTCGTCGATATCGGCGGCGGTACGACCGAAGTTGCGATCCTTTCCCTCAATGAGATCGTCGTGTTCCGGTCTCTGCGTGTAGCCGGCGACGAACTGGAGCAGGACATTATCAACTACGTCCGCAACCGCTACAATCTATTCATCGGCGAACGAATGGCCGAGCAGACCAAAATATCGATCGCATCCGCGTTCCCGCTCCCGACAGAAAAAACGATGATCATCCGCGGAAGAAATCTCGTTACGGGGCTTCCGGAAGCGGTGGAAGTCTCATCTGTTGAGATCCGTGAAGCGATCTCCGGCTCGATCCAGGTGATGATCGATACGATCAAAGACGCGATCGACGAAGCTCCGCCGGAACTGGTAGCAGACCTGATCGAAACCGGCATCTGCCTTTCCGGAGGCGGTGCGCAGATCCTCGGTATGGCCGACCGTCTGAATGACTAACTCGGGATCCGTGTCTGGGTCGCTGATGACCCGATGACCAGTGTTGCACGTGGTGCGGGTGCGATCCTCGAAAGTGAGGAAGCGCTTGAACAATTCCGCGCAAGCGTCGACCGGTTCAGCAGCCCGAGGTAATGCAGGACGCCCGATAAGCGTTTGATTTATGCGTAAAATCAATTTCCGAAACTGGAAAAAAATCGTACTGGTACTGATCGTTCTCGGCATCGCTTTTTTTGCTTTAAGCGGTTATATGAACAAAGTGATCGACAGGCTGATGGGGCCGGTCATCCGGGTCCAGTCGACGGTTATGGAGCGGCTGAATTTCGTCGTCAATCTTTTCAGCATTTCCCAAACCGAGGTTGAACTTGCCGCTGAAAATGAAGAACTGAAAAAGCAGGTAGCGGAGCTGCAGAATTATATCATTCAGCTGCAGCAGAACCTGAATGAGGCGGATATTCTTTATGCCCTGCTCGGTTTTGCCCGCAGCAGCCCGGACGAACAGTATGTCCCGGCCAAAGTGATCGGCAAAGATCCCAGTCCGTTTCTGAAATATATCCTGATCAACCAGGGCAGTGATCAGGGCATCCGGTCCGGAATGCCGGTCGTCACAAACAAGGGCCTGGTTGGAAGGATCGAAGCGGTCACGGCATCCGCGGCCCGGGTCAAGCTGATCACGGATTCCACTTCCATGATCAACGCGGTCGTAACAGATGTTGATGCCGAATGCATGGTGCAGGGGTCGATCACCGGTGACGTAACGATCGAAATGGTTTCCCAGGATGTCAAACTGGAACCGGGACAGATCGTAC
>CADBKS010000174.1:6270-8044 GCA_902795255.1 uncultured Chloroflexota bacterium | reverse complement strand
CTGGCGGCGGAGATCCTGGATTCGGGACGGGCACTGGAAACGCTCGAAAAGCTGATCGAGGTCAGCAACCGGCCCGAGGCGGAATCATGACGATACTGGATGAGCTCGCGGCATACGCGGCCGAACGGACTGAGGCGGACAAGGCCCGGCTCGCTCCGGATGAACTGCGGGCCTTTGTTTCCGGGATGCCCGGGACGGGAAGACGGTTTTATGACGCTGTCGCAAAACCGGGCCTCAGCTTTATCTGTGAGATCAAAAAGGCTTCGCCTTCCAAAGGGATCATCGATCCGGTCTTTAATTACCGGCAGATCGCCCGTGATTATGAAGACGCGGGTGCGGACTGTATTTCCTGCCTGACGGAACCGAAGTGGTTCCTGGGTTCGGATCAGATCTTCCGCGAAGTCCGGGAAACTGTCCGGACACCCATGATCCGCAAGGATTTTGTCGTCGATGAATATCAGATCCTGCAGGCGAAGCTCCTGGGTGCGGACTGTGTTTTGCTGATCTGTGCCCTGCTGGGGACGGAGAAACTTTCCCGCTTTCTGCGCCTCTGTGATGAGCTCGGACTCGCGGCCCTGACGGAAACGCATGATGAGGCGGAGATCCGCTCGGCGGTCCGTGCGGGCGCGCGGATGATCGGCGTCAACAACCGGAACCTGAAGGATTTTTCCGTGGACTTCAGCAATGCCGCAAGGCTGCGGGACCTGATCCCGGACGGCTGTCTGTATGTCGCGGAGAGCGGTGTAAAAACGGCGGAGGACGCCGCAGCGCTGAAAGATGCGGGAGCGGATGCGGTCCTGGTCGGGGAGATGCTGATGCGCGCGGCGGATAAGGCGGCCGCGCTGTCGGCAATGAGGGAGGCTGTAGCATGACACAGATCAAGATCTGCGGACTTTTCCGGGACTGTGATATCGAATCCGTGAATGTGTGCAAACCGGATTATATCGGCTTTATTCTGAACTTTCCGAAAAGCCACCGGAATATCACGCCGGAGCGGGCTGCCCAGCTCCGGCACGCCCTGCTCCCCGGGATCCGGGCGGCCGGGGTATTTGTGGACCAGCCGCTCGGGACGGTGCTTTCCGCGGCCGAAACGGCCGGGCTGGACGTCATCCAGCTCCACGGCCATGAGGACGATGAGTTTATCCTGAAACTGCGGGAAAAGACGGATCTGCCGGTCTGGAAGGCTTTCAAAGTCAGGAGCGCGGAGGATCTTGTGGGAGCTGCGGAAAGTGCCGCCGATGAGGTGCTGCTGGATAACGGCTACGGGACGGGGACTGCCTTCGACTGGTCCTGTGCGGCTTCCTTTACCCGTCCGTTTATTCTGGCGGGCGGGCTGACGCCGGAAAATATCCCGGAGGCCATACGGACGCTCCGGCCGAAAATACTGGATATCTCCTCCGGTGTGGAGACCGCCAAGGTCAAGGATCGGGAAAAGATCCTTGCCGCGGTCCGGGCGGTAAGGGCTGAAGGCTGACGGGAATGGAAAGGAGACAGGATGTCTGAAGGAAGGTTCGGTATCTATGGGGGACAATATATCCCCGAGACGCTGATGAATGCCGTGATCGAGCTGGAAGCGGCATATAACCATTTCAAAAACGATCCCGGGTTCAACCGGGAACTGACCGCGCTGCTGAATGATTATGCCGGCCGGCCATCCCGGCTGTATTATGCCGAAAAAATGACGAAAGATCTGGGCGGGGCAAAGATCTACCTCAAACGGGAGGATCTGAACCATACCGGCGCTCATAAGATCAATAACGTGCTCGGACAGGCG
>CADBKS010000174.1:0-6256 GCA_902795255.1 uncultured Chloroflexota bacterium | reverse complement strand
GCAAAAAAAATGGGGAAGACCCGGCTGATCGCCGAAACCGGTGCCGGGCAGCACGGTGTGGCCACGGCCACCGCCGCCGCGCTGATGGATATGGAATGCGTCGTGTTTATGGGTGAGGAGGATACGGTCCGGCAGGCGTTGAACGTGTACCGCATGCGTCTGCTCGGTGCCGAAGTGGTCCCGGTCAGGACCGGTACGGCAACGCTGAAGGACGCGGTGTCCGAGGCGATGCGCGAATGGACCTCGCGGATCGCGGATACGCATTACTGTCTCGGATCTGTCATGGGACCGCATCCTTTCCCGACGATCGTGCGCGATTTCCAGGCAGTTATCTCGAAAGAGATCAAAAGTCAGATCCTGGAAAAGGAGGGCCGGCTGCCGGATGCGGTGCTGGCCTGTGTCGGCGGCGGATCGAATGCCATCGGCAGTTTTTATCACTTTATCGATGATCCGGAAGTTCGCCTGATCGGCTGTGAAGCCGCGGGGCGGGGCGTCGAGACATTTGAGACCGCCGCGACGATCGCCACCGGAAAGGTCGGGATCTTCCACGGCATGAAGTCATATTTCTGTCAGGACGAATACGGCCAGATCGCGCCGGTCTATTCCATCTCTGCAGGGCTGGATTACCCCGGCATCGGTCCTGAACATGCTTATCTGCATGACACTGGGCGCGCGGAGTATGTCCCGGTCACCGACGAGGAAGCTGTCTGCGCTTTTGAATACCTTTCCCGGACGGAAGGGATCATTCCCGCAGTCGAATCCGCCCACGCGGTCGCTTACGCGGTGAAGATCGCACCGGAGATGGAAAAAGATCAGATCCTGGTGATCACGATTTCCGGACGCGGGGATAAGGACTGTGCGGCCGTCGCCCGCTACAGAGGGGAGGATCTCCATGAGTAACATCGCGAAGGCTTTTGAAAACGGGAAGGCGTTCATACCCTTCATCACCTGCGGGTATCCGGATCTGGAAACCACTGCCGAAGTGGTCCGTGCTGCTGTCCGGAACGGTGCGGACCTGATCGAACTGGGGATCCCCTTTTCGGATCCGACCGCGGAAGGCCCGGTGATCATGGAAGCGAATCTGGAAGCGCTGCGGGGCGGGATCACCACGGATCAGGTCTTTGACTTCGTGCGGGAACTACGCCGGGAGGTCCGGATCCCGATGGTTTTCATGACTTATGCCAATGTCATTTATTCGTACGGCGCGGTCCGGTTCATTTCTGCCTGCCGGGAGGCCGGGATCGACGGGCTGATCCTTCCGGATCTGCCGTTTGAGGAAAAGGACGAATTTCTGCCGGTATGCAGAAAGCTCGGGGTCGATCTGATCTCCATGATCGCCCCGACTTCTGAAAACCGGATCGCCATGATCGCAAGGGAAGCCGAAGGATTCCTCTATATCGTTTCCAGCCTGGGAGTGACCGGTGTCCGGAGCGAGATCAAAACGGATATTGCTGCGATCGTGGACGTTGTTCGAAAAAATACGGAGATCCCGTGCGCGGTCGGGTTTGGGATCTCCACGCCCGAACAGGCCCGGAAAATGGCGGACCTGTCGGACGGGGCTATTGTTGGTTCCGCGGTCATCCGGCTCATCGCCGAATACGGAAAGGAGTCCCCCGAAAAGGTCGGTGCTTATATCCGGTCGATGAAGGATGCCATAATGTAAAAAAACACTCCGCAGGATCCTGCGGAGTGTTTTTTTATGGGCTGTTTACGCCTGTTTGTCGAATTTTTCTGCCGCGTTCTTCATCAGGCTGATGATCGGCAGGTGCTGCGGGCAGACGCCTTCGCATTGTCCGCACGCGATACAGTCGGAAGCGCGTCCGCTGCCGGAGCTGATCAGCCCGCTGTAAAAGGCTTTCGGGCGGAAGGTTTCGTTATAAAGGGTCATGGTGTTGACCGCGCGGAAGACATCCGGGATGCTGATGTGCATCGGGCAGCCGTCGCAGCAGTAGCGGCAGGATGTGCAGCCGATCAGCGGGATATTCAGCATCTCTGCCGTCACATCATCAAGCACTGCCCGTTCCGTGTCGCTCAGCGGTTCGAAATTCGTGAATGTGCTGAGGTTGTCCTGCATTTGTTCCGGGTCGGACATTCCGGACAGGATCGTCATGATCCCGGGAAGGGAGGCTACATAGCGGAAAGCCCACGACGCGATCGAGGCATCCGGCCGGGCAGCTTTGAGCTTTTCTTCCAGTTCCGGCTTCAGTTTGGCCAGCGATCCGCCCTTGCAGGGTTCCATGATCACCATCGGGATGTTCCGTTCGACGAGGATCCGGTAAAGCTCTCCGGAGCGGACGACCGGGTTGTTCCAGTCCGCGTAATTCAGCTGGATCTGGACGAATTCGACTTCCGGGTGCGCATCCAGGACGCGCTTCAGAAGCGCCGGGCTGCCGTGGAAAGAAAAGCCGAAATGGCGGATCTTTCCTTCCGCTTTCTTCTGCTGCACCCAGTTAAAACAGTCGAATTTTTCGTATACATTAATATTTCCGTCCTCAATGGAATGGAGCAGATAGAAGTCAAAGAAATCGACGCCGGCCCGTTCCAGCTGTTCATTGAAAATGCGGTCGCGGTCTTCCGCGCATTTCAGTTCCCAGGCCGGCAGTTTGGTGGCGAGGGTAAAGCTTTCCCGCGGGTGGCGTTTAACGATCGCCTCGCGGGTTTCCACTTCCGACAATCCGCTGTGATAGACGTAAGCCGTGTCGAAATAATTCAGCCCGGCAGCCAGGTAGGCATCCACCATCGCGCAGACGGTTTCGTGGTCGATCTTTTTGCCGGTTTCCGGCAGGCGCATCAGACCGAACCCGAGTTTCGGCATTTTTGTGAGATCAATAGCTGTCATACATTTTCTCCTCATGATTTCCTGCTATTAAATTATAAACGATCAGACCTCTGTCTGTTTCCGGAAAATGGATCCGAAAGCGCTTCATCCGCTGAACGTGGATTCGATCATTTCCAGCAGATCGGTATAAAAATCCCGGATGTCATGTTTCCGCATCAGTCCGCCCTGAAGCGCCATGTGATCGCCGTCGTACGTCGGAAACACGTTCCAGATCCCCGGGCGGATGTCAGTGCGGTCGAGTGCCTTTTGCGGTGCCCCGAGGGGCGCCATGGCTGAGAAGGTGTTGACCAGCCCGTCGTTTTCATGCCATTTTTCATCAATAACGACTCCGCCTTTTGTTTTGCCGCTGTATTGTCCGATCTGGTATGAGCTCATCACGAACAATGGCTCGGTTTTCCCATGGTCCGGGGTCTGTGTGCCGTCCGGCTGTCGGACCGTTGAGCTGCAGGGCACGGAAAAGTAATATACATCCGGGAGGGTGCTGATCCGCTCATTCAGCTTCAGTGCGTTGTCGATATGCATGTCAAAATTCGCGTAGTCAGATTCCGCGCGTCCGTCCTGACGGGGTTTGGTCCCCATAGAAACCATTTTGGAACCCATCCTGCTCCACAGCGGGACTTTTACCTGCGATGGGTCGAATGTTTCATCCAGGAACATGTCATAAGCGGCCGTTCCGTTCATCGGGGATGCGAGCGTGACGATGCTGTGGATACGGTCTGCCATCCCGCCCGAAAACAGCCCGGAAAGCTGATCCGCTGGAAGCGACTCCTGTTCATTCCTGTCCCCGTGAGCCAGCAGCTCCGAAAACAGTCGGACGGTCGCTCCGCCGAATGAATGCCCCAGCAGGACGATGCGGGTGTCGGGGTCCCACTCCGGGATCAGCGGCCGGCCCGTGAAGTCCCGGCCGAAGCGTTCATGTCTGTTCGCAGCGCTGTGCGCGGCGCCATAGTCGGTGTGGGTTCCCGAAATTTGCGCATAGAGTTCGCACGCGCAGTCCCATGCGCTGCCGGTTGGGGCCACAGAGGCCGCGAAAGCCGCGAAGCCCTGTGACCGCAGGTATGTGATCAGGTCCCCTCCGAATATTCCCCAGTAAGGCATCCATTCATAAGCTTTATCATAGCTGCCCCATCCGGAGATACCATGCACAAAGATATAATAAAAATTTCGCATAGTGTATTATTTGTCGCAGAGAAATGCAGTAAATCCGAGGTCATAGCGGACGATCGGGTGCCCATGCATCTCCATCGGGACACCGGGGATCTTCCCGGCAAGGATCTCCCGGGCTCCGTCACGGAGCTTCCGGATCAGCTCCGGCCGGATCGGGATATCTGCATGGGAAGGCCAGATCTCATCAAACTGACCGCTGTATGTTTCCAGGTGTTCAAGACTGCGGATGTAATCGCTGAAATTCCGGTGCGCTCCGAACATGAAGATCCGCCCGTTGGCCTGGATCGGATCCCCGCTGATGAGCACCCGCTTTGCCCTGTCCAGAACGGCGATGCTGCCGGCGGTGTGACCGGGCAGATGGATGATCTGCAGTTCCCGGCCGCCAGGGTCAAGAACATTGCCTTCCCGGACCGGGATGAGTTCGCCCTGTCCGCCGCTTTGCCGGTAATGGGCTTCCTCCGCTGGGTGCATGTAAAAGCTTTCGAACTGTGCGTTGGAGCCGATGTGGTCGCGGTCCGCGTGGGTGTTCAGCAGGCTGAGCGGGAGGTCCGTCAGGGAAGCCGCGATATCCCGTGCGTTGTGAATGTTCATCCCGGAATCAATGAGGAGTGCCCTCTCAGTCCCTGTCAGGAGAAAAAATCGGACGCCGCTGTCTTCAATGCGCCATGTGTTCGGATCGATACGGATGATCTCCGGTTCTGCCATCTTGATACCTTCCTTGAAACGGATTTAGCGGGTTATGGAACGTTTTAATTATACGGGATGCGGCAGAGGGTCCTGCCCGATCGTGACCTGTTTTTGATTATCGGCCGGTCAGATTTGTTATACTTACAGCGTAAGCACTGATCCTGTCCGGCTGATTTCCGGACGGAAATTTCAAAAACCCGGAGAAAAGCTATGATCCGCCCGATCGTCAACGACCCTTTTTTGCTGAAACAGATTTCCGAACCCGCTGAAGAAAGCGATGCCGCTGTCATTACCGATCTGCTGGACACACTGCGGGCGCATCTCGACGGATGCGTCGGTATGGCCGCGAATATGATCGGTGAGCGCATCCGCATCCTGGTTTATTGTGACGGGCCCAAACAGCGCGTGATGGTCAATCCCGTGATCACCGCCTGCCTGGATGAATATACGGCGGAAGAAGGGTGCCTGTCCCTTGCGGGCGTCCGTCCTGCGAAGCGGTACCGGAAGATCACGGTGACTTATCAGGACCGGAATTTCCGCGAGCATACAAAAACATTGGAGGGGTTTACCGCGCAGATCATTCAGCACGAGATCGATCATTTTAACGGCATTCTGATCTGACCCGGTTTACGCGTATCTGCGCAGGATCGAGAGGACGGAGGGCAGGTAAGCTGTTCCGAAAAGGTTCAGGTGCTTGACCAGGTGATAGAGATTGTAAATATCCCTGCGGTCCCGGTACCCCGGATCCGTCCCGGCGGTTTCCCGATAGGCGGCGTAGAATGTGCTGTCGAATCCGCCGAACAGCTCCGTCAGGGCAAGATCCGTCTCCGCGTGCCCGACGTAGGCGGCCGGGTCGATCAGCCAGGGATGGTCCCGGTCATCGATCATGTAATTCCCCGCCCACAGATCCCCGTGCAGCAGGGAGGGATGCTCCGGCTCCGGGAGCCAATTCCCGAGCCGGTTCATGAAAGAATCGATTTGCTTCCGGATAGTTCTGTCAAAATAAGGATCCGCCCGTTCAAACTGCGGCCGCAGCCGGCATTCCGCGAAAAAACGGACCCAGCTGTCCATCGGTGTGTTGTCCTGGATCCCGGAGCCGAGCAGATGGTCGTGAAGGGCTCCGTACCTGCCGCCTTTGACAAAAGCGGATGAGCCGGCCTGATGCATCCGCGCCAGTCCGGTTCCCAGTTCTTCTGAGGAAACCCGGCTTTTCCGCCCGGAGCGGATAAATTCGAGCAGCAGGAAGGAAAGATCTCCGTCCGTCCCGATCCCGAGCACTTCCGGTGAGCGGAGTGTGCCGGTCTGCCGGATGAAATCCAGCCCCTCGGCCTCCCCCTCAAAGATCGCGAGCTTCTGCCGGGTATTGGCTTTCATGAAGATCACTTCCCCGTTCGAAAGGCTCAGGGCGTATGCCCTGTTGATGTCACCGCCGAAAACAGGCCGGCGTTCCGTGATGGTGACGTTTTCTCCGAACAGATTTTGTATTGCCTCAACAAGGCTGTCCGATGTGTGCATGCTTCAGCTCCTCTCCGGGGATCATCCTGTTTTGTTTTATCCATTGTA
>CADBKS010000173.1 GCA_902795255.1 uncultured Chloroflexota bacterium | reverse complement strand
GGTGCCGGTGTCTGCCTCTGAAAAGTCGGAAACATCGAAAGTTTATGCCAGCATGAAACAGCGGAAAAAGGCGGAGCGCCTGGCCCGCAAGCATGCGGCCGAAAACCGTGCTGCCGCGGAGAAGACCATGAAATCTCCGGATACCCCGCGGAAGACCGATGCGCCTGCTTCCCGGTTTTCCGAAATGAAAAAGAAACTTTCGGCGATGGGTATGGATCCCGGCGCGGAAGAATTTCCCGAAAACCTGCTCTCCAAAGGAGTACCCCTGCCTGTCAGGGCGTGAGGTTCTCCCCTTTACAGCCGAAACCGGCCGGTTTCGGCTCTTTTCGGTTCCCTGTTCCCCGAATTCCGCCGGATGGGGTGACGGTTCCTTCGGCACTGCGTGCCTGCAGGCAACCGTCCCCCGCGTACCTGCAGACAGCCGTTCCCTTCATTAACAAACTGGCATCAAGTGTGCAGGGAGAAAAGAATATTTGTCGGGGTTTGGAGGTGGAGTATGTCGGAGAATCGGGGACAGTTGGTCCGGGCGCTTGGACTGAAGGAAGCGATCAGCATGACGATCGGGACGGTCGTGGGGGTGGGGCTTTTCACCTGCGGATCCGCGCAGATCGGCCGGGTGGGCCCGCTGATCATCGTCTTTACGTTCCTGGCGCTGCTGATCTCGATCTGGCCCTGCCTGATCTATGGTGAAATGTCCGCCGCGCTTCCCTGTGCCGGCGGGACCTATCATTACGCAAGGCGCGGACTGGACAGGGTCTGGGCGAATCTGGCGGGCTGGCATTATATCGTCTCCGTGGTGGCGATCGGGGCGGGCGAAACGCTCGCATTCGCCAATTATTTCAAGATCCTGCTGGAACAGCTGGGGCTGGATATATCGAAGCTGGACCCGCGGATCATCGCGCTGATCCTTGTGGCGGTTTTTCTGGTGCTGAACCTGCGCGGCATCGAACAGTCCGGCCGGGCGCAGACGGCTTTTATTTTCTTCTTCTGGGGCTGTGCGGTCTGCTGGTTCCTTTATATGATCCCCCGGATCCATCTGGAGTATTTCGGCGGCTTCACCATGGACAGGCTCCCGCCTTTTCGGGAGCTCATGTATATTTTCGGCCTGGTATGGTGGTGTTATACGGGGTTTGAGACCTGTGTGTCGATGGGCGCCGAAACAAAGTTCCCGCAGTATACGCTGCCCCGGGCGCTGAAGGTCTCTGTCTTCCTGGTTTTCGCAGTCAACGCGCTCTTCCAGTGGTTCCTCGTCGGACTGGTCCCTCCCCGTTTTTACGGGATCCTTGCGGCGGCAGACGCGCCGTACGCGGAGGGCCTGAAGGCGGCAGGGCTTGCCGGCTTCCCTATCATCCTTTTGTGTATCGGGATCGCTTTCGGCGGGGACCTTTCCACCATCAATCCGGGGATCGCGGCTCCCGCCCGTTATATTTATACGATCGCTGAGGACGGGGCGCTCCCGAAATTCCTTGGAAAGGTCCATCCGAAATATAAGACGCCGTATGCGGCGGTCCTCACGGTTGGCGTCATCAATTTCATCCTGATCGCGACCGGGTCCATCGATTATATCGCCTCAGTCTCGCTGATCTCGCTGGCCGTCTGCTATATGATCGGATGCCTTTCGTATCTCGGGCTGAGAAGGAAATATCCGGAGATGCGCCGCCCCTATAAAGCCCCGCTGGGAATTTTCGGCAGCATTTTCACGATCGCGGTGTATCTTTTCATGCTGGTGTTTGCCGACAGGTCCGCGCTGCTCACGGCGATGATCATATCGATCGTCTGCCTGGTCTTTTATTATGCCTTTACACGGCACCGGAAATATGAGATGCTCAGTGTTGAGGAGGAGATCGGCGTGATCGAAGAACCGTCCGGGCAGGAGAAGGCAAAGATCGACAGGGAATACCGGATATGGAAATGGGGGACGGTCATTGTCACCGCTGCCGCACTCGGGATCTATCTGATCCCTCTTTTGGCGGGCAGATAAAACGCGGCCCCGGGCTTTCGGACCGGCGGCGTTTTTAGATCCCGCTTATTTGACGGGAACGGTGCGGACTTCGGGGATGACCTCCCGAATGGGGGCGAGAATGTTTTCGGGAACTTCATCCCCGGTGATGAGCATGTCCAGGTCTTTGAGCCCGCATACTTTATAGAGTGCATCAACGAAGAATTTCGTATGGTCTGCGGCTGCCCAGACTTTATCGGCTTTGCGAATCATGGCGGTTTTCAGAATGGCCATGTCCTTGTTGAAGTCCCACAGTCCGTCTTTGAATCCGTCTGCGGTCAGGATCGCGGCATCAATGCGGCTGAAGTTATCCAGAAACGCGGTCGTCATAAACCCAATGGTGATCAGTTCCTCTTTTTTCAGCGGCCCACCGGCAAAAAAGACTGTGTGATCGGTATGGGACCCCAGTTCGGAGGCGATGTGAATGTCATTGGTGATGACCGTCAGCTCATGGCGCCGGTACAGCAGCTTGGCCGTTTCCAGCATGGTGGTGCCGGAATCCAGGACGATGGTCATCCCGTCTTCGATATGATCCACCAGTTCACGGGCGATGCTGTTTTTTTCCGGACTGTTGCGGATGATCCGGACAGCCCATGGCAGGATCGGGTCCGGTGCCACGGCGTTGTCCTGCAGGACGCCGCCGCCGTAGACACGGCGGATCACGCCTTCTTTTTCCAGCACTGCGAGATCACGGCGTACGGTTTCGACAGAGACGCCGAAGGTACTGCAGAGCTCCCCGCAGCTGAGGGTTCGTTTTTCCAGAAAAAGCTGCCTGATTTTGGTGAGACGGTCGTATTTCATCGTGTTGCCCTGAATAAATATGTTGATCAGCGGATCACTGTACTGTTTCTATTATAAATCAAATGTTGCCAAAAATTGACCGATTTGGCCGTTTACGTCGATTGTGGTTTGACAGGAATCTGAAGAAATAATAAGATATTAATGACAGCGACTCATGCCCGGTTTTCTTTTGATGCGGGGTCAATGCAGTCATTTTCAGTCGTACAGGGTTATCCCAATTTATTCAGGAGGATTTTTATGAAGAAACTGTTTATAGTGTTGTTGGCAGCGCTGCTGCTTGTTTCCGCAAGTGTCAGTTTTGCCCAGAGCCCCGCGGATCTCGCGGATCTGAAAGCGATCGATGCTTCCCTGACAGAAGATATCCACCTCGAGATCTGGGGTAAGGACAGTGCCAGTGAAGGTGACCGCGGCAAGATCTTTTCAGATTTTGCCGAAGAGTTCTCGTCCCAGTTTGAGCATGTGACCATTGAATATGTCTTCCAGGGCAAATATGATGATGTCCGCCAGAAGGTCACTGCTGCGTCTGTTGCCGGGAACCTGCCGGCGATCTGGATGGCTGAAGAGTCTACCGTCAAGAGTTTTGCCGCGATCGCTGCAGATCTGAATGAATGGATCCCTTCCGCGACCGTGAACGATTATCTGCCCGGGCTGCTTTCCGCTTCACTTCATGATGATGAAGGCCGCCTGATCGGTGCACCGGCTGCCCGTTCCAACCCGGTCATGTTCGTCAACAACGAAGTCCTGGCCGCGGCCGGCTGGACCGGTGATCAGATCAAGACGAATGACGATCTGTTCCAGTGCGCGAAGGATATTTATGAAAAGACCGGCAAACCCGGGATGGCAGTGTGGTGGGATACTGACCTGTGGCACTGGGAATCCGAGATCTATGCGGACGGCGGTCAGATCCTGACCGACGACGGTCAGCATCCGGCTTTCGGTAAGGATTATGACTATGTCGGTGCAAAATTCGTACTGCGTGTTCAGGAAGGACTGAAGGAAGGTTATCTCGTCAGCTTCTATACCGCTCCGAAACCTTATGATGCGGTTACGCTTGCGCTGACCACCGGTGAGATCGGTATTGCCCTGATCTCCTCCAACTCCATGAAGAAGCGCTATGATGCAGCTGCGGAAAACGGTTATACCCTGTCCACTTATGTCCAGCCTGCCGGCGAAGCCGGGATCCATGTGACCGGCGGCGGTTCCTGCTGGGTCATGGCGGATACGATCAGTGAAAACGAAAAACTTTTCGCGGGCGGTTATCTTGCTTATATTGCATCCGTAGATAAAATGGTTGAACGTACCCGCCGCTTTGGCGATATGATGGTCACGCAGAGCGCGCTGGACAGCGAAGGCGGCAAGGCACTGATCGAAGAACTGCCGGGTCTTCAGGCGATCTATGATTCCGTACAGTATCTGCATGCCCGCCCGAACACTCCGTACTGGGCTGAAATGTATTCCTACGGCGCTGACAAGCTCGCACAGTTCTCCCTGAACTATGAGACCACCGATGTTTACGCGATGATCGATGACATGGAACTGAAGTTCCAGCAGATCATTGACGATAACGCCTGGTGATCCGGATCGTTATCGTTCGCAGCGGAGGGACGGCACCGTCCCTCCGATTTTTCGGATTGATCAAGAAAGGAAAAAAGTATGAAAAAACTGTTGTTGATCCTGCTTTCGGCAGTTCTGCTGCTGACATCCGTTTCGGCTTTTGCTGAATCCAAAGCCGATCAGGCGGATCTGAAGGCCCTGGATGCCGGACTGACCGAGAATCTCACGATCCTGATCTGGAGTAAGGACAGCGTGAGTGATTCCGACTCCTCCCGTGGGAAGTGGTACAAACAATTTGCCGACGAGCTTTCCACCCAGTTTGAGCATGTGACCTTTGAGTATACCTATCAGGGCGGTTATTCCGAGACCAACGAGAAGGTCTACGCTGCCGCTGCCGCGCATGAGCTCCCGCATATCTGGATGACGGAAGAGTCCACGGTCAAGGGTTTTGCCGCGATCGCCGCGGATCTGAACGAATATCTCCCTTCCGCGGTCGTTGAAGATTACATGGACGGTCTGCTTTCCGATTCTCTGCATGACGGCGACCGCCTGATCGGTGCTCCGGCTGCCCGTTCCCTGCCGGTGCTGGTCGTCAACAATGAAGTCCTGGCCGCTGCCGGCTGGTCCGGTGATATGATCAAGACGAATGACGACATGTTCCGCTGCGCGAAAGAGATCTATGAAAAGACCGGCATTCCGGGCTTTGCCGCTTTCTGGGACACCGACCTGTGGCACTGGGAATCCGCGGTCTACGCGGATGGCGGACAGATCCTGACCGATGACGGTTCCAAACCGGCTTTCGGTAAGGATTTCGATTATGTCGGCGCCAAATTCGTCCTGCGCATCCAGGAAGGGCTGAAGGAAGGCTATGTGACCCATTATTATGACACGGCCGACTACGATAACGCAGCTTCCCTGGCACTGGCCAAGGGTGAAGTCGGTATGGAACTGCGTTCCTGCAACAGCATGCCGAAGCGCTTCGCCTCCGCGGAAGAATACGGCCACTCCCTCTCCACATGGGTGCAGCCTGCGGGTGAGGGCGGTATCCACATCGTCGGCGGCGGTTCCAACTGGCAGATCTGCGAAGAAAAGCCGGAAATTGAAAAACTGTTCGCGGGCGCTTATATTGCCTATGTTGCCCAGCCGGAAAATGTCATGAAGATCACGGAAAATACCGGCGCCATGATGATCACGGAAACCGCGCTGAACAGCGATGCCGGCAAGGCCCTGATCGCCGATTTCCCCGGCTTCCAGGCTACCTATGACTCCATCCCGTATCTGCACGGTCGCCCGAACACTCCGTACTGGGCTGAAATGTACACCTACGGTATCGATAAGTTCGAACAGTTCTGCCTGCATCCGGAAACCGATGTCTACAAGATGATCGATGACCTGGAAACCAAATTCCAGCAGATCATTGACGACAACGCCTGGTAATATCCGGCTGTTAGCTCTCTGATATCATAAAACTGAAAAGGGAAGGTTCCCCCTTCCCTTTTCAGAGTTTTCAGAGATCAGTGCGGACAGTTCTTATCCGGATCCGACAGGATCCGGATAAGAACTGTCTTCATCGAGACAATAATATGAAGAAGGATGGTGAAAAAAAGATGCCGATCGTTTTGAAAGATATCAAAAAAGTATATCCGGGCAGTAAGGAACCTGTAATTGAAGGCCTGGACCTGACCATCAAAGACGGATCGTTCACTGTTTTGCTCGGTCCTTCCGGATGCGGGAAAACAACGACGCTCCGCATGATCGCAGGGCTTGAGGACGTGACCGGGGGAACGATCACCGTGGATAATACGGATATCACTCGGATGGAGCCCGGTGACCGGAACCTGGCAATGGTTTTTCAGAACTACGCGATCTACCCGCACATGAGTGTGCGCGGCAACATCGAGTTCGGTCTG
>CADBKS010000172.1 GCA_902795255.1 uncultured Chloroflexota bacterium | reverse complement strand
CCCCCGCTGACAGTGATCCCGTCAATATAAGGCAGCGTTCGCCGGATCTGACGCATTACATCCTGCACGGACATCATCGTGACTTTCGGAGATGCGTCATGAGGACATACACTGATACAGGTATCACATTTCACACACCGGTCCGCATCCCATACGACTTTTCCCGCATCACTGAATGACAATGCGCGGGCCGGACAGAGCTTCACACAGATACCGCAGTTTTTGCAGAGATTGATCGTTTCCGGATTATGACAGAACTTACAATTAAACGTGCATCCCTGAAAAAAAACCGCGGTCCTGTTTGAAGGTCCATCCACATTTGAAAACGGGATGATCTTATTGACCGGCGCAAAGATCGTCATGCTTCTGGATCCTTCTGTCAAGTGCGTGCCCCCCGTCCTGCGCGCCTTTTCCGAAAACGGTCACATTGTTCAGGGACTGCTTCCGCGCCCGGAGTTTTTCGATCTCGGACTTTTTGACCAGGTAACCGGTCACCCGCACCACATCATTGTTTTCCAGATATCCGGAAAAATAGCGGAGCCCGCGCGCCAGGGAACCTTTGATGATCGGCAGAACCGCTTCGGGAGTCCTGAGATAGGTCTCTTCAAATTTGAAGATATCACCGGTCCCCGTCGGGAAATACTTATGGAAGATCTCATTGACCTCCAGCTGGTCCAGAATGCCGGGTTCGGCAAAAATCGGGATCCGGGTCCCCGGGGAGTCATCCATTCCGTCTGTGTCGATCCCAACCTGGGCATGGAGCCGGTACCGGTGCCCGAAAGCTTCGCAGTAAGGCGCTTCATGTTCACTGACGCGTTTTTCGATTGCGTCCATGATCCGGACGCCCAGCTGCGTGGCAGCCTCGTTCATCCCGAAGCCCTTTTTATTATCCGTGATCCCGAGCAGATGGTTGCAGCATTCCGCCAGTCCGACCAGCCCGAACATGCCGGTAAAGTTTTCCTGCGTAACAAAGCCTTCTGTGGCAAGAAAATTATGTTTGAAGAAGGTCGATTCCTCAACAATAAATTTCACCCGCTTATCCATATACTCCAGCTGCAGGTCAATGTATTTCGGGAGTTCGTTTTCGATAAAATCATCAGGTCCTTTTGCATCCAGAGAGCACTCATAAAGACGCAGCCGCGGCAGGGTATACCCGCCGCCGCCCTGAAGCAGCCCGTTATAACAGGAAGCGATCGCGTATTTCTCCCCCCATTCACTGCAGAACATCCGATGGTTCGCAAATGACGGTTTGGCGGTACGCAGCATACATTTCACACAGGCCAGGGCGAAGTCATCGCTGGTCTTCTCAGGATCATATTTCAATGTGATATTCGGCACTGCCAGCTGCATTTCCTCCGTCAGTTCCAACAGAAGCCTGCCCGTAACCGAATCCTCCGGCCCAATATCCGCATGGACAAAGGAATCCGTCAGGACCTTATCGATCTGTTTCAGGAACAGGCCCAGCACTTTCTTTGCATAAGCCCGGTCCTCCCGAAGCACAAAAGGCTCCAGCAGTTTGTCAAGATCTCCGAGATAGACCGGATAGGTCGTGATGGAAGGCACATGAGCATAGAATATTTCCAGCACGTTCACGGCCTCAAGCAGATCCTTCGGCGGATCCAGTTCCAGAAATTCACAGCCCTTCCGGAAAAGGAGTTCATAGTCCGGGCAGATATAGCGCGGGCGGTACGGCATGCAGCCTTCATTCAGGTCGCACAGCGCTCCTTTTGCTTTGGCCTCATAATAGGCGTCACTGTACCGCAGGGTATGATCGGTAGATTCCCCGAGTCTCGCCAGTGCGATCAGCTCCTGATGATAAGTCAGGGTTTCGTCATGGATGATATTCAGTGCTTCACTCATTTGGATCCCTCAAATTAATCATTTAAAAACGGATGTATCCTTATTATTTTACTACAAGCTCCCGGGATGTTATGCTCCCTCCGGTCTATAATGAAGGCTTCACATGGCGCCGCCCGGCCGCCCCGGCCGCACATGAGTCTGCAGGCATGCCCGCGCCAATCGGAAGGCTGTGCATATATCAGCGAAAATCTTTTTCCGCCGCTTTCATGAATTACAATAATACTATGCTGTTTTTTCGGAAAAGCGGAACAAAAAAAGCCGCCTTTCAAGGAGCTGCGGCACAACACTTTGATAGATCCGGAGGAAGAATAATGGCTATTGATGAAGCATCATGGAAGCGCTGCGAAGATTTTCACGGTCACGTCTGCGGAGGGCTTGCCATCGGTTATCAGGCTGCGCGGTATGCACAGCAGCTTCTCGGAAAAGAATTTTCAACAGATGAAGAACTTGTCTGTGTCGCGGAAAACGATGCCTGCGGCGTAGATGCGGTCCAGGTCCTTTTAGGCTGCAGCATCGGCAAAGGCAATCTGCTCTTTCACATACGCGGCAAGCAGGCTTTTTCCTTTTACGACCGGGACAGCGGACAGTCCTTCCGTCTGGTTTTCAATGAACTTCCCCAGGGAACTGAAGACACGATGCAGTACGTTCTTGCCCATGAGCCGCAGGAACTTTTCACGGTAAAGGAAGCGCGTCCGCTTCCGGAAAAAGCGAAAATCTTCCGCTCTTACCACTGCGCCGGCTGCGGCGAAAAAACCGGTGAGAACTGGGTGAGGCTGGTCAACGGGGAGTATTACTGCCTCGACTGCATTGAGACCTACGACCGCTTCAACGTCTGACGCACCCAAACCAAACCGCATCTCCTGCTGCGGCAAAGACCGGATACAGGAAACCGCCGCTGACCGCGGCCGGGTCTCATTATGAGCCATTGGTATGCGAATGGAACCGATGGCTCTTCCATGAAAAACAGGGGAAAGCTTACCCCGCCGGCAAACGGGCTACACGACATCGTCTGTTCCCCGGCGGGCCATTTTCAGACCATGAAAGGAAATTTCAAATGATCAGCACACTTCCGATCAGCGGACTGACGATCGACTGGGAAAAGATCCCCGAAACAAGCTATCTCCGGACCATCCCGGCTCTCCGCGGTCTCACGGAGCTGCGCTTCAGCAAAGCGGTCACTTTTTTCACCGGAGAAAACGGTTCCGGTAAATCGACCCTTCTGGAAGCCATCGCGGCAGCTTACGGCTTCAATCCGGAAGGCGGAACAAAGAACTATAATTTCTCCACAAAAGATACCCATTCGGTCCTGTACCGGGCGATCCGTCTTTCAAAAGGAGCGGTCCGCACCGGCTGGGGGTATTTCCTGCGGGCTGAAAGCTTCTATAATGTGGCCACCAAAGAAGAGGAATACAGCGAAGAAGATGAATCAAAAGCCAAACACCTTCACCGCAAATCCCACGGGGAAAGCTTTCTGGAAACAGCTCAGGACAACTTCCGGCCCAACAGCCTGATCCTGCTGGATGAGCCGGAAGCAGCGCTTTCTCCGCAGCGCCAGCTGACGATGTTTATTGAGATCGCCCGCTGCGCAAAGGCCGGCGGACAGTTCATCATAGCCACCCATTCCCCGATCCTTACGGCGATCCCGGATGCCGAGATCCTGCACTTCGGGGAGAACGGGATCCATCCGTGCGCTTATGAAGAAACCGGCAGCTATCAGATCACATCCCTTTTTATCAACAACCGGGAACAGCTCGTCCGGCAATTGCTGGAATGACCGCAGCCGGGATAGGCAGCCCACTTCCCGAAAGTTTTTTTATCCTGTCATACGGCGTTTCTAATCTGTTTTTAACCTTTTCATTATCTCCGCCTCATCTTGATATTGTAAGATAAATGATGTAAGATAAAAAAGGAGTGAAACATGGATCGTTTTGAACTTGTAGAAAAACTGGTAAAAAGCACGGGCGTCAGCTTTGAAGACGCAAAAATCGCTCTCGAATCCTCCGGATGGGATCTGCTGGACGCCGCTGTCTGGCTCGAAAGAAACGGAAAAGTGGAAAGCCGCTCCGGTCACTTCACAACGGATCCCGAACAACAGCAGCAGCAGGCCCGCTCAGAGGAACAGCAGCAGCGTCAGCAGCGCACGGATGCACCGCGCGGTTCCGCCCGATCCGCCGGAGAAACCGGAACCACCGGGAAGATCCTGCGCGGTATCTTTTCAAAAATCAAAGGGATCCTCACTGACAACGAACTCGTCATCTGCAAACAAAGCGGCGAGATCTTTCTGGAACTGCCGATCTGGCTTTCGGTCCTGCTTCTGATCGTCGCCTTCTGGCCGACCGTTGGCGTTCTGATCCTGGTGTTCATTCTGGGATTCCGCTTCCGCCTGCACGGACCGGATCTTGGCGGGGATATGATCAACGGCATTCTCAACAAAGCCGAAAACTCCGCGTCCGACTTCGTCAGCCGGGTAAAGAATTCCTACAGCAGCAGCCGCAATTCCTCGGGAAACAGCCGGAATGATGACGTGATCGACTACGAGGAGCCGCACCGAAAGGAGTAATAACAATATGTCCGGTAAGATCCTGATCATTGAAGATGAAGAAAAAATCGCCCGCTTTATTGAGCTCGAACTCGTCCATGAAGGATATGAGGTCGAAAAATGCACCGACGGCCGGGAAGGGCTCGCCGAAGCAGAAAGCGGAAAATATGATCTGGTCCTGCTGGACATCATGCTGCCCGGATTAAACGGTCTGGAAGTCCTGCGCCGTTTGCGCAGGACTTCATCTGTTCCGGTGATCATGCTCACTGCCCGCGACGCGGTCATGGACAAAGTTTCGGGGCTGGATCTCGGTGCGGACGATTACATCACCAAACCCTTCGCCATCGAAGAACTGCTGGCCCGCATCCGTCTGGTCCTGCGGCACAGCGGGAACAGCACACCGGTCCAGGCAGGAGATCTGACACACGGGGAGTTGTCCCTTTCCGTCAGCCGCCATGAAGTCCACTACGGGACGGACCTGATCGATCTGACCGCACGCGAGTTCACACTGCTGCAGACACTGCTTGAAAACAGGAACATCGTCATGTCCCGCAGCAGCCTGCTTGAAAGGGTCTGGGGCTATGACTACATGGGCGAAACCAACGTCGTGGACGTCTACATCCGGTACCTCCGTTCAAAACTCGACGACGTTTACGGGGTCCATATCATCCAGACCGTACGCGGCGTAGGCTATGTGATCAAGGATTGAACTTTCCGTGGCAAACAAAAAGAAAAACACAGAAATACGCACCGGACCGATTGCATGGAAGATCAATGTATCGGAACTGCTGGGCGTTTTCCTGCTGTTTCTGGCACTGGATATTTTCTTCATTTTTTTTGATTTTAAAGACGGTGTGATCCCGCTTCCCGCAGATACCGGTACGGAAGCGATCTTCGGGACACTCAAACTCATTCTCGCGACGCAGAAATACGCGATCCTGCTCCGCGCCGAAGCCGTGATCCTGATGTTCAAGCTTGTTTTCGGAACAAGGCCGATCCGCCGGACGCTGAAACCGCTGGACGAGATCACCAGAGTCGCCCTGCAGCTCGGTTCGCAGAACACGGATCTGGATGAGGAAAAATTTCTCCGCCTGGAAGCTGCGATCGATGAGATCAGCCCCACCGCTGAAAATGCCCGTCTGACGACCGGAGACCAGCAGCTCGCCGGTCTGGAGCTGGCTGTAAACAACCTGATCGAACGCATGCGGGAATCCTACCGGGCGCAGACCCGATTTGTTTCCGATGCCTCCCATGAGCTGCGCACCCCGATCGCCGTCATTAAGGGCTACGCCGACATGCTCGACCGCTGGGGAAAGACCGATGAAAAGGTCCTGACCGAGTCGATCGAGGCGATCAAGACAGAATCCGAACACATGAACTACCTGGTCGAACAGCTGCTCTTCCTTGCCCGCGGGGACAATGGGAAAACGAAGATGAAATTTGCGGATTTCGATCTCGGACAGATGATCCATGAAGTTTATGAAGAATATGTGATGATCGACGCCGGACACATTTACCGCTGCGAAGCGGAAGAAAATATCCCGGCTCACGGAGACATCTCCCTGATCAAGCAGACCGCCAGGATCCTGCTGGATAACGCGAAAAAATACACGCCGGAAAACGGGACGATCCTGCTGAGTGCCGGGATCCGCAGCGGCGTACCCTGGTTCACCGTGCAGGACACCGGGATCGGGATCTCGGATGAAGACCTGCCGCACATTTTCGACCGTTTCTACCGTGCGGACAGCTCCCGGGCCCGCGGCACAGGCGGTACGGGGCTCGGGCTGGCGATCGCTCGCTGGATCATCAGCAAACACGGGGGCCGCTTCGACGTCCTGACCAGGGAAGGTCTCGGGACCAGGATCACCGTTTATCTTCCCGAAATTGCTGATGTTGCCGAGTTTGTCAACGTCATGAGCCAGTTCCGCTTTGAAGCACAGCTTCATGTCGGAAATTATTCCGTGGATGCAAAATCCATCATGGGAATTTTCACGCTTGACCGTGATCAGCAGATTCAGCTGGAAGCTTCCG
>CADBKS010000171.1 GCA_902795255.1 uncultured Chloroflexota bacterium | reverse complement strand
GCACTGACAGAAGCTTATTATAGAAAGCTACCTATATTAGCTATAACATCGTCTCAAGACAGGATGAGAATAGGTCATTTAATACCACAGGCAATCGACCGCTTTTCGCAGCCTAATGATATCGTAAAAATGAGTGTCTATTTGCAAAATATTAAAGATGCTCAAGATGAGTGGGACGTTATGATAAAAGCAAATAGGGCGATTCTTGAATTAAATCATCATGGATTTGGGCCAGTTCATATTAATTTAGCAACGAGCTATTGTCCCTCATTCAAGACAAAGACACTCCCTCAAGTTAATGTAATTCATCGCTATACTGCAGAAGATGTTCTGCCCGAAATGCCAAAAGGCCGTATTGCTATCTATGTGGGCTCTCATTTGCGATGGACTGAAAAACTCACAAAGAGCGTTGATACATTTTGTGAACGTCATCATGCTGTAGTTTTTACAGACCCGACGGCTAATTATCCTGGGAGCTATGGTGTATGCTATGAATCCCGTGAACTGATTGCTCTTATTGGTCAGCTGCGCGATCCGGGCCATATACATCGGGCTGAACGGGCGGATCTCGGCCTTCATCTCCAGCGAGAGCAGATACTCCCGGTAGTCACTGAAAGCCGCTTTCTGCGCGGAGCGGGCCAGGTTCGCCCGGTACATTTCTCCGCGGTGGAGGTCATCTTCCGAAAGGTTCGTCACCTCAAAGAACCCGGAGCGGTCCAGGACCGTGATATAGTCCTGCGGTTCTCCCAATTCAGGAACGGCAGCGTCCGGGATCTGCGAACGGACGATGTGCCGCTCAGCCGGGCTGTCATCCACAAAAACGAGCGCATCCGTTCCGATGTTCAGCTCCGCGGCGATCTCAGCCAGGTTCCGGTCCTTCGGCTCCCAGTTGGCTTTGATCACCAGAAAATCCTCCGGCTTCAGGATGCTGTCCGGACGGTTCAGTCCGGCAAGCGCGTTCTCCTCATCATTTTTGGAATCCACCGCCAGCAGCGTCCCGAAAGATTTCTGGTCCCTGACATACGTCTGGAACTCACTGTAAAGCTGCCCCGTCGGCGTCTCCTGCCCGATCTCGATACCATCCGCACCGTCTTCACCGACGATCCCGCCCCACAGGGTGTTGTCCAGGTCCAGCACCAGCGCTTTTTTGTTTTTTCCGAAAATGGATTTGATGATATTGGAAAGGTTGAAGGCCAGTTCCGGCACGGCGTTCACCGCCGGAGCGCATTTGTACATGTACCAGTCGGCAGCGTCATCCCATTTATCCAGTCCGTAAGCAGAGGAAAGAAAATCGATATCACTGATGTAAAATCCGGAATGTTCCCGGGCATATTCATAAAACATGGCGTTCAGCCGGGTGACAAAATTCGTCCGCCCGTGAATATCCCAGACATCACGGTTGCCCATCAGCCGGTACCGGGGTTTTTCGAAGTTATTCTGGATCACCGGACAGTGATAAACAGCCGCAGCTTTTTCCCACATCTGCCGGAACGGCTCATAAACCTGTTCCAGCTTTTGGGAGACGGTCTCCGCACTGTCACCGATCTCCGGAAAAACGCTGATGTTCCGCCCCGTGGTATGAATATAAATGATATCCGGAGCGAAATCTTTCAGTGCAGGCTCATCGAACATGATCTCCTGCCAGTAACGGCCGTACGCGGACTCATAAAAAACCGGTTCGATCCCCTGATCCAGCAGAAACAGTTCGAGAATGTTCCGGATCTCCGAAGTGGTGGAGCCGCCCAGGACCGCTATTTTTTTTGTGATACGCTGCTGAGAAGAAGCCAGCAGTTCCCGGCGGATCTTTTTTTTCGTCCGCAGGATCAGCTGCGCATCAAAGGGATAGTTCAAGATTTCCATCAGACACCTTTCCGGGGCGGGAGGCAGAACACCCCGACAGCACAATTATACCGTCATTTGAATCCCCGCGTGACCCCGGCTCTGACCGCTGAGGAGTCCGGATCATGCGGAAGGATACAATACGGCATAAGGCAGGGGCTTTTATAAAAAGGGGAAATTTTCAATTTCAGAAAAGCATCCTGAAGAAATTCTTGAACCGCGTCCAGCCGGAAGGTTTTTTGAAAAATTTCTTTTTTGTCAGCTGCGTCTGCCGTCGTTCATATTCCTTCACGATCTCCTTGCTGATCGGTTTTGCGTCCTTTCCGGAAGAGTATACATCGTGGAAGGCTTCCGCGAAGAATTCGGCAGCATGTGACGACCCGTAGTCGGAAGTGATTTTGTTTTCAAAAAATTTGCTGTTTTTTGTGTCGATCTGTCCTTTTCTGAACGGGAGGCCCTTGTAATTTCCGTCTTCTTTATGATATCGGATAGAGCTCTTCTGTTCTTCAGTCATCACATCCTTATTTTTGATCACTTTCTGCAGGATCTCATCCTCATATTTTGCGTTATTTTCGTCAAGAAGATCCGTCGTACGGCTGCCGCTGTGCGGCAGGAGCGAAGCAAGGACATGCCCCATTTCGTGGGTTCCCGCGAAGTCATAATTCGGGGCATTGAAAAGCCCCTGCTTATTATCTCTTTCGATCCGCTTATTTCTTTTGGCGTCATCTCCCAGTTTGTCGTATTTCGGGTTGTAGCCGAAAACCGCTTTGTCCCGTCCGCCGACAGTGGGCTCGGCATTCATGAGCATGGATGAAGAGGGATTAAGGGTCTTCATATCACCGATCTGGTTTCTCAGTTCCGGATAATCATATACGACCCGTGTCATATGCTTCAGCTTGTTTTTGAAATGCCGGACGTCGATCTCAACTTTAGACTGATCGTCAAATTTCCCGCCCGGATTGCCGGTGTAGGCAGCGAAGATGCTGTATGCCGTCTTTGCATCCTGCGCACCGTCGATCTCTTTCTGGATCTTTGACAATTCGGGAATATTGTTGGGATTGAAGACATTGCCCTCTTCTTCCGCGGGCATTTGTGTTTCATATGATCGTTTATAGCCGTTTTTGGCATTATGTTCATATTTCGGCGGCTGATCGATCAGGTTCGTCCGGATCGCCAGGTCCTCCAACCCGTAATTTCCCAGTCTTCCGGAAATAAACTTGATGTACTGTTCGATCTCGGCCATCCGGTGCCTGGCCTGAGATTTTGTTTCCATCGGTTTCTGAACGATGTCATTGAGGATGCTTTTTCCGGAATAGTCTTTGTCTGCGCTGAAGGCAAGGAAGCGGATACCGGCTTCTTTTGAATATCCGGGGATCTTCTTTCCGGCACCTTTTTGGATCATTTCCTTGAGCTTTTTTTCGATATTCTGATAAACCTTGATGCCGTAACCCGAGCTGAACATCTGTGTCAGTGCGGCCTCAAAGCCTTCCGCGTCCAGGACACCGACTTCCGCTTTTTTATTCACTTCATCGGAATCATCATCGGGGAGCAGCTGGACCGAGCCGCCGGGTACGGAAACAGAAGCGTTTCCGGAAACCGCTCCCTGCTGAACGGTGTGGACCAGTTCGTGAGCTGCCGTTTCCGCATCAAATCCGCCTTTTCCGAAATAAATATCATTTCCCCGTGCCCAGGCTCTTGCCCCCAGCGCCCTGCTTTTGCTGATACTGTCGGGACCGGTATGAAAATTGACAGAAGAAAAATCAGCCCCGAGGCGCCGTCCCATTTCGGCCTTCAGCGAATTCGGCGATTTTGAAGAAACACCGGCGGACAGTTCATCAGCTTCTTCTTCCGCACGGCTGTTTTGCATGACCCGCATCACCATACTGTTGGGGCGGAGCGTTTCTTTTTGTCCGATTCCGGTATGAAGTCCCTTTGCAGCAGGTTTCTTTTTCAGCAGTTTTTGTGCGGAATAATAATTCATCGATCTGATCGTCCCGTGTCATGCGCCCGGTGCTGCCCGGTTCCGTAAATTTTCTGATTATTATAACTCAGAAAACCGCCCGGTGAATTCGTCACCGTCAAAAAACACCGGTCTTTTGGGCCGCTGTTTTCCTCAGATTTTCATCAGTTTGCGCAGGCGTCCGGCCTCATTCAGTATTTTTTCAGTCCACTGCGGATCCGGCCCGCTGATCTGCAGTACGTGAAAACCATATTCCTTCCCGTGCCGGAGGACACTTTCCTCATCATCTATATGGAGCGGGATATGATAGAAATTCGGCAGTTTTGCCGGCAGGCGTTCCTTTTTGTTCCGCTGAACTTCCCGATCATGACGGAAGCCGTTGACAATATGGTCAAATTTAACCCGGTACAGGCGGAACAGCATCCGGATATAGAACTCGCTGCGGTACGAAGACGTGTACACCCACACCGCATAATCATCCTTCCGGAGCCGGTTGATCAGCCGGACCGTACCCTCCCGCAGATGGTCCGGGAAAAAACGCATCAGCACAGGGTTCAGCGGCGGTTCTGTTTTCACCTCCTGCGGATCTACAAACAGAACGCCGTCCAGGTCAAATGAGATGATCATCCGCTTTTTTTTCATGGTTCAAAGATCTCCGAGGCTCCGGATGACCGAGATCACTTCTTCGGACCACTCGTCTCCTTTGGAACGGATGTCGATCTGATCAAATTCTTTCGTATCGGAGCGGATCCAGGAGATGCAGTCGGTATTGATATTCAGAGTGACACGGTATTTCTTTTCCATCAGAGCCCTGACTTCCGCGGCGTTGTTATTGTTCCAGGCCTTCTTATGGTCGGCGCCATTGATAATGCCGTTGGCATAGATCTGATGATGGCGGAAAAGCCCGCTGATATGGTCCGTTGAGGTGTAACCGGATGAATAGACCCAGATATCATAGCCTTCATTCTGAAGCGTGTAAAGCAGCGCCGGGATGCCTTTGCGGACGGGTTCCGGATAGATCAGGTTAAACGGGAAGGGAAGCGGTTTTTCCTGTTCCTCCGTACCCTTCCGGCAGAATATAACATCATCCAGATCGATGCTGGCCCGTTTCACCCGGTCTGATTTTTCCAGCATTTCAAGAATGTCCCGGACATGCGTCATATTGACAACTTTCACCGGGATCTTTTTGAGGTCCAGCATCAGCGCGGCCGCCCAGCGGTGATGGCCGTTGATCAGCAAATAGCCATCCGGTTTCATTTTTTCGACGATCACCGGCTCATCGAACACAGGCAGGCTATGCTGCTGATTAAAGCGGATCTTTTTTGTGTATTTTTCGATGATCCCGTCATTGGGACCGATTTTTTCATCACAGAATACATCCTCCGGATTGGGATGCAGTTTTGACGGAGGCAGGCTCCGGACAAAAATCTGTTCCAACAGTCCGGCCCTGACCGGCAGGTACTTTCCGTCATAAGCTTTCAGCTCGTTTTTTACATATTCTTTGATGTTGATCATTCCCGATTCCTGCTTGTTTAGAGGTATGGACAGCCGATCTTCTTCGGGCCGCTGCGGAACAGTCACGATGAAGATCCGGGACTTCATGATTATTATAATTTTCAATTTCGGAAAACCCGGATCTGCAGCTGATATAATGAATTTACAGTATACGAAGTTCTTTTCCGTCACGGATCCGAAAGGAGTTATTTATGAAAAATCCGAAACATGACAGCGCGATTCTGCTGATGGTTTTAGGAGGAATGTTTCTGATCGCGAACCTGTCCAACGTCACTGACCTGAAACGCTGGGGAATTGGGAGATTCATTGTAATCAATGTAGTCTGTGCGGCAGCGATCTATGCCGGTGTCCGGCTTTACCGGTCATGGAAAGAAGACAGGGAAATCGAACGCCGGTACAGAGAAAAAGAGGCAGCCCGGACCATAAAAGACCTGTATAAGCCCGATGCAGTTCACGCTGTTCCCGGCGAAACGGCTGAAAAGTCAGCCCCGGCGGCTTACCCTTCCGAAGAGATCGATGATATCACCTATATCCGTGAGATCCGTCACTCCCAGGAAAACATCTGGCACACCTATGATGTGATGCTCAATTCCCGGGGATACGGCTGGGAGATGATGCTGAACTGGGCGGATTACATGGTTTCTGCAGACCTGCAGGATATTTCAACCGTGACCTCAGGCAATATGGGAGGACAGGAAAAAGACCACACCGAACCGTTTCAGCAAGCAGATGGCAAGGTTTCCGCCATCCCCGCACTGGCGGAAGAACAGGGCAGCCTTTCAGTCGGCGGTTTGAGCCGGGTCCTCAATTGTCCGGTCAAAATCATCTGGTTCAACCAGACCAGGGTCTTCCGTATCATTACATTCTGCGGCGATGATGAATCCATGAACCGCTATTGCGAAACGATGATCCGGCGGACATTCGGGACCCCGGACGCAATGAAACGCGCAAAACCCATCCCGGAAGCGGAAACCGCCGGATAGAGACACCGTGTGTTTCGAATCAGGACCACCGGCTGAGCCGGTGGTTTGCTCTGCGCCTGTAAGGCACCGGTACCTGCGTGCGCTTGTAAGCGCATGTCTGTGAACGCTTTGCTGTGCACATGGCTATCGGAAGGGATTGCTTCGCAGGGCGCGGCCCGGTCGTTCGTGTGTTTG
>CADBKS010000170.1 GCA_902795255.1 uncultured Chloroflexota bacterium | reverse complement strand
ATTCCTTTGGCTGCGGGATCCTGTCATCCGGGGATCTCCCGATCTTCTGATCTGTAAGATAACAGTGCCGGCAGTTTTCTTTAGGAGGTGGGGGCTATCATGACTGATCTTGATTACCTGAAATTAAGTAAGCCTGCCAAGATGCTTTACGATCTGAAGAAATTCATCGTGTCCCTTCCCGGCAGGCTGTGGAACGGGATCAAAGGGATCGCGATGTGGATCGTCCGGCTGTTTACCGGCCTCGGCAGCAGCATTTCCGACCTGGTCACGACCTTTAAGAACGGAGACACAAAAACCCGGATCTCTTATCTGATCATGGGGTACGGTTCCTGTGCGCGGGGCCAGTGGGGACGGGGAATTTTATTCTTCGTGTTCCAGACCGTTTTCAATCTCTATATGTTTTTCCCGAATGCCAGCATGTCCGGCCTTTATTATCTGGGCAAACTGAGCACACTGGGTACGGTGGAGACCTATAAGGAAGGGCGCCGCACGGTTTACGGCGACAACTCCTTCTTTATCCTTCTCTATGGTGTACTGACGATCTTCTTCATCATCGCCTTTATTTATACCTGGCGCATGAACATCCGCCAGAACAAGATCAGCGAAGAGATCCTGAAATCCGGCCATAAGCTCAAGACCACGAAGGATGATGTTTCATCCCTGCTCGACGAGCAGTTCCATAAGACACTGCTCGCGATCCCGGTCCTGGGCGTGACGATTTTTACGATCCTTCCGATCATTTTCATGATCCTGGTGGCGTTCACCAACTTTGACGCCACGCATCAGCCGCCGAGCAAACTCTTCACCTGGGTCGGCTGGGATAACTTCCGGCAGCTGCTTTCCACCGAGACCACGGCTTACGGCGGAACGTTCAAGCAGGTTTTGCTCTGGACACTGATCTGGGCATTCTTCGCGACCTTCCTGAACTATTTCCTCGGGATGCTCGTGGCGATCATGATCAACAAAAAGGGGATCAAACTCAAGAAGATGTGGCGGACCATCCTGGTCATGACCATCGCGATCCCCCAGTTCGTTTCCCTGCTGTACGTCAGTAAGATGTTTGCGCAGGACGGGCTGATCAATACCTACCTGATGAAATGGGGCTGGATCAGCTCCCCGATCCCGTTCTGGACCTCGCCGCACTGGGCGCAGTTTACCGTGATCCTGATCAACATCTGGATCGGTATCCCCTACCTGATGCTGATCGCTACCGGTATTCTGATGAACATCCCGGCGGACCTCTATGAGAGCGCGCGCATTGACGGTGCCAGCGCCTTCCAGATGTACCAGAAGATCACACTGCCTTACATGCTCTTTGTTACGGGGCCGTATCTGCTGACATCGTTCACAGGGAACATCAACAACTTCAACGTGATCTTCCTGCTCACCGGCGGGAAACCGCAGTCCATGAATCTCGCCGGAAACGCCGGGTACACAGACCTGCTGATCACCTGGCTGTATAAGATGACGGTCAATGACACCAACTACAAGCTGGCTGCTGTTATGGGTATCCTGGTCTTTATCGTTCTGGCCGTGATCAACCTGGTCACCTATAACCTGATCCCGTCTGTCAAGAATGAGGAGGATTTCCAGTAATGAACACGAAAAATGAAATTCCCGAAGTCGATATCGAAATAGACGAGAAGGCAGGCGTGATCCGTGAGATCAAACCGCAGAAATTCGCCAGCAAAAAAGCCAATGAACGCCGCGCGAACGCGACGATCTATGTGATCCTGGTGCTGATGAGCATCATCTGGCTGGCTCCGTTTGTTTTCCTTGTATTTCAGTCGTTCCGTTCCTATGCGCTGGAATCCGGCGGTATGGTGAATTACCTGCTCCCGAAGACCTGGTCCCTGGACAATTACCGCTGGCTGTTTGACACCAACAACAGCAATTTCCTGCGCTGGTACGGCAATACCTTTACCATCGCCCTGTTCTGCGCGATCATTCAGACGCTGATGATCCTTTCCGTCAGCTACACCCTTTCCCGCCTGCGCTTCAAAGGCCGCAAGCTGATCATGAATGTGGTGCTGGTGCTGGGACTTTTCCCGGGCTTCCTGACGATGATCACCCTCTACTTCCTGCTCAAGCAGCTGGGTCTGACGCAGTCCGGTGCGGTCCCCGGTTTGATCCTGATCTCCTGTGCATCTTCCGGTATGGGGTATTACATCTCCAAAGGGTATTTTGACACGATCCCGAAGTCACTGGACGAAAGCGCCCGCATCGACGGCGCGACCCGTTTCCAGGTCTTTTATAAGATCATCATGCCGCTGGCAAAACCGATCATTATTTACACGATCCTGATGGCGTTCATGGGCCCGTGGGGCGACTATGTGTTCGCTTCCTATGTGGCTTTCGGTTCCGAACCGAACTACAACGTGGCGGTCGGTCTTTACCGCTGGGTCAATGTAGCGGACTATCAGGGGTATTTCACCCGGTTCTGCGCGGGCGGTGTGCTGGTCGCCGTTCCGATCACGATCCTTTTCATGTGCCTGCAGAAGTACTATGTGGAAGGTGTGACCGGCGGTGCCGTGAAGGGATAAATCGTTTCCGGCTGCCGGAAACATGACAATAGGTAAGGAGATGAACTGATGGCAAGTGTAACACTTGAACATGTAAAGAAAGTATACGATAACAAAGTGGAGGTCGTCCACGACTTTAACCTTGAGATCAAGGATAAGGAATTCATCGTTTTCGTCGGACCGTCCGGCTGCGGCAAGTCCACGACCATGCGAATGGTCGCCGGCCTGGAAGATATCACCGCCGGGACGATCAAGATCGGCGACCGTGTCGTCAACGATATGGAGCCGAAAGACCGCGACATCGCGATGGTCTTCCAGAACTACGCCCTGTACCCGCATATCACGGTTTATGAGAACCTGGCGTTCAGCCTGCGCCTGCGCAAGATGAACAACGAGGAGATCCATAAGCGCGTCTGCAATGCCGCCGAGATCCTGGGCATCACCGAATATCTCGGCCGCAAACCGAAGGCCCTTTCCGGCGGTCAGCGCCAGCGTGTCGCGATCGGTCGTGCGATCGTCCGTGACCCTGCGGTCTTCCTGATGGATGAACCGCTCTCCAACCTGGATGCGAAGCTCCGCAACCAGATGCGCTCCGAGATCATCCTGCTGCGCAAACGCGTGGACACCACCTTCATTTACGTGACCCATGACCAGACGGAAGCCATGACGCTCGGTGACCGGATCGTCGTCCTCAAAGACGGCTGGATCATGCAGGTCGGTACCCCGCAGGAGGTCTTCGATACCCCGCACAACCTGTTTGTGGCCGGCTTCATCGGCAGCCCGCAGATGAACTTCCTCAAGGCGAACCTCGCAAAGGAAGGAAACGGCTACAGCGTTTCCCTGCTGGGTGTAAAGATCCCGCTGAATGAGGACCAGAACAAAGCCCTCGCGCAGAAGGGCGTCGGGTCTCAGGAGATCGTCCTGGGTGTCCGCCCGGAACACACGACCGCGCTGTTCCAGAAGGAAGCCAATTCCATTGAATGCACGATCCTGGTCAATGAAATGATGGGCTCCGAACTGCATCTGCACCTCAAGACCCAGAACGATGACAACATCATCCTGCGCCTGCCCACGATCGACCTGACAAAGGAACAGCGGGAGCAGCTGGCCTACGGCAATAAGATGTATATCACCTTCCAGCCCAAGGTCATGCACCTGTTCGACCCGAAGTCGGAAAACAACCTGATCTACAGCGACTGAGATCCGCTGCAGCCCTGAGCTGCGGCCTGAATAAAAAAGGCGCATCCGAATGCCCGGATGCGCCTTTTTTATGGTAGAAAAGAGTCAGCAGGGACGGTTCTTTTTGACTCATTAATGCCGGCCGCGGTATTCCCACGCTCCGGTATCAAAGATATCTTCTCCGGTGAGGCAGTACCAGTCACCCGGCAGAAAATCATCTCCGTTGTTCAGTTTGATATCCCAGATCTCCGTGTGTTTGATCAGGATCTCGCGGCCGGTTTTATCTTCATCGGTGACCGGATTTCCCGTCGCCGGGTTCACGGGTGTGTCAATAAGGCCGGCAAAGGCAAGGGTCGGGGTATCGGCGTTCGTCATGAATGTCTCGTCGGCCGAAAATCCCCTGCTGTCAAAATCCTTGACCAGGAGGACCGGATTGAAGGTCAGTACGTCCTCGTAGTCTTCGCTGCCGAACTTCATCGTTTCGTATCCCATCGGATGGCCATGATCGCTGACGATGATGATCCGTGTGTTGTCGTAAACGCCGTTTTCTTTAAGGTTGTCCATCCATGCCCCGAGTGCGATAAAAGCGGCCATGTTGATGTGGTAATGGGTCTCCCTGACCTCGTCATCCAGCAGCAGCGTCCGGCCGTCCGCGGAGGTCCGGGTGACCGGCAGCGTTTCGTAAGGGGTGTTGTCCACCTGACTGGTCAGCGTATAATCGGGCAGCTGGAGCAGTGTCGGCTCGTGGGTGGTCCTGTTGTCCATGATAAAGAAAGTGCTGCTGCCGCTGTCCGCTGCCGTCATTTCGGGAAGGCTCACGAGTACATTGTATGCTTTCTGGAAAGCTTCCACGTCCCTGTGCGCAGTCAGCATATCGTCAAAAGACAACAGGGTGTCGGCTTTATTGTACGTGCCTTTGCTGTACAGGGCCGGCTGAAGGAATAAAGGAGCGGTCCGGAAGATGCTGTAGCAGAAGAAATTCCGGCTTCGGTTGATGATCGCTTCGCTTTCGCTGAAATCGTCGGCAAGCGGCAGCATGTTTTCCGCATGCCACGCCCGGATCTCCGGATAGTCTTCATAAATATCCAGGTCCGGGATCGTCTGGTAGCCCGCGTACGGCGGATCGACGACCGTGACCCGGTAGCCGGCTTCCGCAAAGAGGACCGGCATCAGCCGCAGGGCTTCATTGTGCTTGCTGGCGAGGGTGATATCCTCCCGTTCGTTGATCCGCTCCGGGGTATATTCATAACCGCCGAAAAGAGCCGGGGAACCTTCATTGGTCTTGGAACCGAAAGAGACGGTATTGGGATAAAAGGTAAAGCCGTCAAACTGCTCCTGCAGTTCGGGCCGTTCTGCCATGATGAACGGCAGAAAATAGCCGATCGACCGGTCCATCATAATGACGATGACATTTTTCCCGTTCACGGAAAGCGGGATCTCCGGCAGCTGCCTTGTTCCGGCTCCGGCGCTTTCGGTTTCGGAGGCCGGCAGTGCTTTTTGGGCAGAGGCGATGGTCCGTTTTGATTCCGTCAGGTCCCGGGAGATGCTGACGCAGTTTGATGCCGCGCTGACGGTTTTGATGACGCAAAGCGTGAAGATCAGAAAATTCAGCAGCTCCTCTTTTTTCCGCCGGATCAGCAGCAGACAGAGTGCGGCAAGGATCAGAATGATGATATTGACCGCAGCTGCCGCGGCGGTGTCGGCCGGTTCCACATCATAAACAAGCTGTGTTGACATGATCCCGCGGCCGTTCCCGAAAAACATGACGTTTATGGTTCCGCTGACCGCGCCGAAGGCCGAAAGAAAGACCAGAATGTTCCGTGCCGGCACGGAGGAGGCGAGGTACATGATCCCCGGCCAGATCAGGAAAGTGCCGGCGGCCGTCAGCACAGCGCTGAAAATATAGTGGAACGGGGAATAGTAATTCGTGATGTTGATGAAATCCGAAGGCGCCGACCGGATGACCATGGAAGGGATCTGGAGCCCTGTCAGGATGGTGAGATAAACACAGCTGAGTGTAAATAACCGCCTGCCCGAAACGGACACTTCGGACGGAAAGCGGAGAATGCCTTTTTTCCTGAGAAATACCAGGACCGCGGGGATCTGAAAGACAAACGCCGGGACGATAAAAAGCATCTGATCCCGGAGCGTATCCGCATGCCCGGCACACAGTACGTAAAGGAGAATGAGAGCCCCTGCCGCGGAGGGAACTGCGGCGGAAAAACGCCGGTACGGCATGTTCCGGTAAAGTGTGCTCACCGCCAGATAAAGCAGTTCACTGACCAGCCGGTAGAACGCGAACCCGGCAGACGCACCGTAAAGCAGGGAAAAATATACGGCTGTCAGCGCCCACATCAGGATCTTCCGGCCCGTGGGGAGCCCCCGCGTCCGGGTCATGCGGGAGATGATATGCACCGCGGTCACCAGTACCGGCAGGAGGTTCAGGGTAAACCCTTTGAGATGCAGCATGCCGTCCGGAACGCCCAGATCCGAAATCATCAGAAACGGGATGCCGTGGAGCACGGCCAGGTCATTGAAAAACAGCAGCCCTGCCGTGAAATGCAGGATCTCGGGGATCAGCCCCAGCGGGATTTGCCGGAGAAACACGGCCCTTTTGCTTTTTGTGTTCTCCATAAGGGCATCCCGGCGCCGCTGCGCGGTGTCCGCCCGGAGGCATAAGAGGGTTATGGGAATGCTTACTGTCAGAGCGATCAGGGGAATGATCAGCCCTGTTTCCGGAATGAAGCGGGCCCCGGATGCGAAAAGGATCTCCAGCAACAGTTCCACCGGTCTC
>CADBKS010000169.1 GCA_902795255.1 uncultured Chloroflexota bacterium | reverse complement strand
GAAGGTTTGTCAACCCTCCCGAAACAGGATAATGACCGTCAGAGAGAATTTCCCGGATTTTCTAAATCTCCTAAGAGCTCATTTGATATGCACATGGCAGTCGAAAGTGAGTGCTTCGCAAGGCGCGGCCCAATCGTTCGTATGTTTGCAAAAGCTGCTTACCGCGCCTGGTTTGTTTAGCCGGGGCCGATCGGGCTGGCCTGCCGGCCACCCGTCGGCCCCGGCACCCCCAGCTAATGAGCCCGAGACGTCATATTTGCTTACGCATCCGCGGCTCATAATAAGACTCAACCGTATATAACGGAGGATACCTGTTTTTAGCGGCAGTTACGGAGAAAAATGATATATAGAAAAAGCTATCGATTTTTTGATCTTTTCCTTATCCTTATTTCGGCGCTGATTTTTCTTCCGGCGCAGGCAGAGGAAGAGACAGTCTATTACCGGCCGATTACGGATATTTTTCTGAATGTCAAAGAACTTTCCCTGCACGTCGGAGATCAGGTCAAGCTTCCGCTCACCTGGCTGCCTGCTGAGACTCCCAATGTGTTTTTGAAATGGTATACAGATGATAAAACGATCAGTATCGATCCCGGATCCCTCACGGTCACCGCACTTTCAGCGGGGAAAACCCGACTGTTGTTGGAAAGCAATTCCGGATTTGCCTGGGATTACTGCGACATCACCGTAACCGGAAGCGAGGCAAAAAACGCCGCGGAGAAAAAGGCCGGAACAGAACTGGTCACGCTGTCTGATTCGGCACGGAAAAAGATCGAGGCGGAGACCCTCCTGCACTATCTGGATTTTCTCGAAAGCTCAAGCTTTATCCAGGAAGATTTTGCAGCGCTGTCAGGCAGGCATTATAATCTGACCGCGGTCGTAAGACCGGGAACCGTCGCCGCTCAAAGCAGACTGGCGATATCTCTGGGCATGGAGAAAGCATTGGAGCTTCCGGATTTTTCCGCGGTCAGTTTATATGGGACCCTGGGACAGATCCTGGAATATGCGGAGAACAATGATGATCTGGTCCGTCTTTTTGAATTTGAACCGATGACCATGGATGATCCGATCACTGAGCAAGACTACGGGACCGCGCCCAAGAGCATGAACCTGAAAGACAATGTTGAGAAATTGACCTCCGTAAGCACAGCCCATCGTCTTGGCTTGAAAGGAGATAATGTCGTTATCGCCATCATCGATTCCGGTCTGAATAAAAATCACGAACAATTCAGGGGCAGGGTCATTGCTGAATATTGTGCCGGACACTCTGACGATGAAATGTATGCATCCTGTAACGAAGGATCTTCCGAACCGACAAATTCTCAGATCAAAGCGGAATACAATCACGGATCTCACGTGACCGGGATCGCCGCCGGACGCGACGGGATCGCGCCGAACACGAAGATCATTTCCATTAATCATTCGGTCGAAACTTGTTTTGAAAATGAATGTTACCGCCAAATTAATTTCAGCATCTGGGAAGTCAGCCAGTATCTCGCTGACTTACAGAAAAAATATAAGGCAGCGGGAAAGCCGCAGATCGCTGCCGTCAATCTCAGCTTCGGTCCTACAAAGTCTTTTTCGGACAACTGCGATGATAAATATAAGGATTATAAAGAAGCGTTTGACCTTCTCCTGGAAAACGATATCATCCCTGTCACAGCCAGCGGGAATGCCGGATTTTTGGGAAATGTTCAGCCCTACGGGTGTATATCCGGCAGTTTGACTGTCGGCGCGCTCGCGGATCTCCCTGATCCGACGATCCGAGGCACTTCCAGTCACGGCCCGAGGATCGACATTCTGGCCCCCGGAACGCATATCTGGTCCGCTCTTTTGACCGATGACGGCAAGGAGGATACGGTCTGTTCGGGGATCAATTGTTACGGCTCCAAAAACGGCACATCCATGGCGGCACCGATGGTGACCGGTGCACTTGCCATTCTCAAGCAGGCAGATCCGAGCCTGACGGCTTCCGAACTGAAATCCCTGATCATCAGCATGTCGACGAAAACAGCGAATTACCGGTTGAAAAACAACCTGTATCCCGCTACGACATTCGAGTTTGATAAACCGGTGCTGGATTTTTCGGAAATTGAAAAATACATTTCCCCGGCACCGCGGCCGGATCACGAGCATGACTTTTGGCTTGCCGATATGGAAGTCCTTCCCCGCACCGGTTTTCCCCCGGCGCATCCGCATTCCCCGGATGCCATGCCGAAGGATCTGAAGTATAGATCCCTGGATATGATCCTGGAGATACCTACCCTCGGCGTTTTATCAGAAATCGTTGAAGTGCCCGTTATAAATAATGAATACGCGGTCACATGGCTCGGAGATTCTGTCGGAATGCTGGAAGGATCTGCGCAGCCGGGAGAAGGCACGGTCATTCTTGCGGCACATAACCATTTGAACGATTCCGAAAGCGGTCCGTTCGCACTGCTCAGTTCCATGGAAGAAGGAGAGAGGATCTTCATCCGTGACGGAAACAATGACCTGCTGACGTTTATCGTTTACGCGAACGCAAAAGTTTCTGAAACCGATTTCGAAGCAGTTGATCAAATTGCCGGATCTTTTGAAGACACACTGATCATGATCACCTGTGAAGACGAAATGATTTCAGGCGGATATGCCAACCGCCGCATCGTGGCAGCAAAAAAGGTCCGATAGATCAAACGATGGAGAATTGAATAACGGCAGATGTCTGCCGTACCGTACAAAGACAAAATGCCGGAGTGTCAATTCCTCCGGCATTTCGTTAGCATCAGCTGAAACTCAGGAGATTTTTGTTATTGTTCCGTTTGCCAGAAAGTGTACTGTCCCGGACGAACGTCCCGGATCTGTTTCCCGATGATGATCTTTGACGGAGCAGGAGTCGTGATCTCATAACGGATGCCATCCCCTGTATATGTCCATTTTGATCTGACAAGTCCCTGCCTTGTACGGATCGAAGCCTCCAGCCATCCCAGACGTTTGTCCGGGGTTGGTGAGATCTCAATCTCAGCAAAGCCCGGTTTCAGGGGTTTTATGCCCGCGGCGGTTTCGTAAAGCCATTCTGCCACAGACCCATAGGCATAATGGTTGAAGGAGTTCATACTCGCGCTCCAAAAGCTTCCATCCTCCATGATCCCGTCCCAGTGTTCCCAGGTCGTCGTCGCGCCTTTATCAACTGCGTAAAGCCAGGACGGATACTTACGGCGGAGCAAAAGCGAATAAGCGATATCAGAGTGGCCGTATTTCGAGAGTACTGGCAGGAGGTAGGGGGTTCCGATAAAACCGGTCTGCATGGCCATTCCGTTTTTCCGGATCATCTCCGCCAAAGCGTCAGCTGTTGCCTGAGGATCCTCACTTAACTCAAACCATGCCGCGAGCACATGCTCGGTCTGTGTCTGATAGGACGGGAAATATTCCCGGAAGGCTTTTATGATGTTCCCGTACAGAGTTTCATAGTCCGAAATATTTTCACCCAGAGCCCTGCCTGCCCGGATCACCAGGCTCGTAGAATACGCATAAAAAGCAGACGCGATCAGATCATCCCTGCTGGCTCCCTTACGGCTTCCCTCCGGGGCATCCAATGCCAGCCAGTCTCCGTTATGACTGCCGCCGATCCACAGATAAGGCGTTGTGGTCGCATTTGTGATGTAGTCCACCCATCGTTTCATGGAAGAGAACTGATCCTTCAGGATCTGTGGATTTCCGTAAGTCATATAGATCTGCCAGGGACAGATCGCGGCAGCGTCACTCCATCCCGCACCCGGTTTATAGGTTTCCACATAATCAGGAATGACCTTACCGACGCCTCCGTCCGGCCGCTGATCAGCGGCAAGGTCATGGAGCCATTTTGTAAAGAACTTTTCCACATCATAGTTATAGCTGGCGGTCTTGATGAAGACCTGAGCATCTCCGGTCCAGCCAAGCCGTTCATCACGCTGTGGACAGTCCGTCGGAACATCGAGGAAGTTTCCCTTTTGCCCCCAAAAGATATTCGAGATCAGCTGATTCAGCTTCGGATCGGAAGTTTCAATATGTCCGGTTTCCGCCATATCAGAATAAACAGCGATGGCTGTAAACTGGGATTCGTCCGGTGTAACGGGAAACGCTTCCAGCTTGAGATAGCGAAAGCCGAAGAAAGTCAGACGCGGATGCCAGGTCTGAACGCCTTCTTTACAGCGGTAATTGATCTCAGATTTGGCAGTTCGGTAATTTGCGTTGTAGAAATTGCCGGCCTGGTCAAGAACCTCCCCGTGTAAAATGCGGATCCGGTCTCCTTCATGCGCGTTCACGGTAAACTCAACATAGCCTGTCAGCACCTGGCCAAAATCGATCACGGTTTCACCGGCGGGCGTAATGATGAGTTTTTTCGGAGCGATACGTTCCATCTCCCGGATCTCCTCACCCTCCTGCGGTATCAGACGGTCCATGGAAAGGTCAAGTGTCTTCACCGGGCTCCAGTTTTCCGGTGTATATGCCGCGTCAAAAGTCTCTCCGTCATAGATCTCACTGAAACGGATCCCGCTCTCCGCCCACTCCCAGGAAAGATTCGTGCAGATATCTTCCTTTGCGCCATCCTGATATTCGATGACAATTTTGGCAAGAAGAGCCGGCAGCTGCGCCTGACGTTTTTTCTTTTCCGGAGGATCCGTATAACCGGGCATCGGCGAGATAGCCCAGCCTTTACCAACGGTTACTCGCATTTCATTCCGATCCTTGAGCAGGTCAGTAATATCATAGCACTGATACTGAAGCCTTTTCTCATAACTGGTCCAACCGGGAGCGAGGACATATTCACCGATTCTGCTGCCGTTCAGAACCGCTTCGTATACACCTATGGCGGTAATATACAGCTTTCCTGAGGTTACAGGCTTCCCCGCTTTCCATTGTTTGCGAAAGACCGGATTGATATCGCTTTTTTTTCCGGATGTGATCCATTTAGCCATAAAATCCATCTGCTGCCCTTTTTTATTACTATACGGATTTTTCAGATTCATGATCATTCACAAGATCAGCATGCATCTTTTACCAATGCAACAGCGCATTCATATGGGGAATAATTTCCATTTATTTCAGTACGGCCCAGATTTGAAAGAGCCGGTGCTTCACACGCAAAAGGCAGACAGATATCCTGCCCTCTTTCAAAATTGCAAACGACCACCCATCGCTTACCGCTCTCAGACCTGGTGAAAATGAAATACGGATCTTCGGGGGATGAAATGACCTGCAGATTTCCGGTGATAAAAGCTTCTTCTGACCTCCGCAGTTTCAATAATGCCTGATAGAACCGATACACGGAATGCTCAGCCGCAAGATCCCTTTCCAGATTGATCTCCTGCCATCGGGAATGCAGGGCTATCCATGGCTGACCAGTTGTGAAGCCGCCGTTTTTGCTGCTGTCCCATGCCATCGGATGCCGGGCATTGTCCCGGCTGCCGAAATTGATCTTTGCCAGGGCTTCCTCTTCGGGCATGATCTCGCAGAACTCGCGGTAGGTATTGATGCTTTCAACATCGTCAAAACAGTCAATGCTGTCATAATGTGCGGCAGTCAGACCGAACTCCTGTCCCTGATAGATGAAAGGAATTCCTTTCAGCAGATAAATCATAGCTGCCAGATCCGTTGCCGATTCATACCGCAGCTCACGGTCATCAGCGATCCTTGAGATCAAAGGCGGCTGATCATGGTTATCGGAAAACAGCGTATGAAGCAGATCATGTTTTTCAGTTTCCGTCTGCCACCGGACCAAAATATCCCGCAGTGTTTTCAATGAGTCTTTTTTGGGCGTAAATTTTTCACTTCGCCCGCATTCCATATGATCGAACAGAAATAAGGTGCTTAATTCTTTCCGGTCTGATGCGCAGTGACGGATCATTTCATCGATATCTTTGACACTTGTTTCACCGACAGTGAACAGGGCATTTACGTTTTCCCTTCCTATCAATTCCCGGATAAATTCGTGCAGCCGGGGGCCAAAACTGATGCGTCCATGATCGATATCCTTGGATATCTTGTTGATCACATCAATCCGGAAACCGTCAACGCCCTTGCCGATCCAAAAATCGACCACATCCTGCATGGCTTTCCTCACTGCCGGATTCTCCCAGTTCAGATCTGCCTGGCTGACTGCAAAGGAATGCAGATAGTATTGTCCCCGGACAGGATCAAATTCCCAGGCACTTCCCCGAAAAACAGATTTCCATTCATTTGGCTTTTCATCGTACCAGTAATAAAAATCGCTGTACGGATTGTCCCTCCCTTTCCGTGACTCCTGAAACCATTTATGTGCCGTTGATGTATGATTGGGGACCAGATCCATGATCAGCTTCATATCCCTTCGATGCAATTCCGCGATCAATTCTTCGATATCAGCCATTGTGCCGAACTCATCCATGATATCCATGTAGTCCGAAATATCATAACCGTTGTCGTCATTCGGACTTTTATAGCACGGACAGAGCCAGATCGCATTTATGCCCAGATCTTTCAAATAATCCAGTTTTTCCGTAATGCCTTT
>CADBKS010000168.1 GCA_902795255.1 uncultured Chloroflexota bacterium | reverse complement strand
CGACTTTGGATACCTCTCCGATCTGCAGCGCTTTGTAATAACACAGCCAGGATGCACCGGTTGCAAGTCCTGAGAGGATCAGAAAGATCCAGCTTTTCCTGCTGATATTCCCGATGCCTGTCTGCGCGTTGGTCAGAAATACCAATCCCCAGGACATCAGCAGTACGACTGCGGTCCTGATCGCCGTGGCCAGGTTTGAATTAACACCTTCGATCCCGATTTTCGCGAGGATCGAGGTGAGCGCCGCAAATATGGATGATAAAACCGCAAACAAAAGCCACATATTTTTCTCCTTTCCGGTAATGCCGCACATTATGCACATACCGTTCAGGAGAGATTATACCAGTAATGGGAAAACAGGGGTATCTTATACCCGTACCTGCGGCTCCGGCCCGGTTCATCAGAGCCATCCCCGGAGGTGGTAGACAAAGTAGCCCAGATATTCCCGGACCGCGTTTTGCAGCGTTTCCATGTTCCCGATGGTGGGAATAATGAAGGTATAAGCCGTTTTCCAGTCGAAACGCAGAAGATTCTCCCATTCCTGATCCGAGAAACTGAAATCTGTCGGCGCCGGGATGACTTCCAGTCCCTGCTTTTCGAACAGCGGAACAGCCCGCCGCATGTGTGTTGCGGAACTGACCAGGATGACCCTGCGGAGCCCAAGTTCCCTGAGCAGCGCGGCATCTACGACTGCTTCTTCATAAGTATTGACTGAGCGGTCCTGAAGAATCAGCGACTCCTCCGGAATGCTGAACATACCGGTCATCAGTTCCGCCATTTCCGAGGCGGGGGAGGAGATTCCTTCTTCGGTCTCGACCTGTCCGTCGCGCCAGGGAATATAGCTGCCGCCCAGCACGATGCGCTCAGCCGCTTTCTCACGGAAAAGCTTCACAGCGTACAGGATTCGGTCACCGCCGCCGTTGATCTCAACGGTCGGACGGGGATCACTTTTCGTTACGGTTCCGCCGCCGAGTACAACGATGGCATCGGCGGTTTCTGTTCCGTCATATACCGGATAGGCCTGTTCCAGCCGGCGGATCAGGTATGCCCCCGGCAATTTGTTGCCGCAGATCAGGACAAACAGCAAAACCAGAGCCATGATCACGTTCTTGGTTTTTTTCTTCCGGCAGAAGAGCAGCCCGAAGCACAGCATCAGCGTGATCAGTCCTGCCGGGTAGATCAGATAGGGCAGCATTTTCGAGAGATACACAAACATCTGTAATTTCCTTTAATGGCCGCTGAAGAGCCGGATGATCGGTCCGAAAAGCCAGCGGAGAAATGAGCCAAAACCGGATGAGTGCTCTTCCGGAACTGGCGTTGGAGTAGGCTCCGGAAGGCTGACCTGCATCTTGATCGGATCGGAGATGATCGTGCGACCGGACGGGTCCTGCGCCCTTAACTGCAGGGAGAAAGTCCCGCCGCTCAGAAGTTCACGCGGAATATCGGTGACCGACGCTTTACATACGCTCTCGTTACAAAGTTCGGACGCGGGAGTCCATTCCATTGCAAACGCGGGAAACAGTGTGTCATTGGAGTCCAGGTAGTTGATGCTGTAGCTGACCATACCGGTGTTCCGCCAGGTCATCGGAATGCTGTTTCCGGTCATTTCGGCTGTCATATAAGTAAAGCCCATGGATGCGCCTTCATCCCGGACAGGTTCAGGTCCCGGCCCGACAGGACCTGAAACCTCTGTCGGAAAATACGGGACTGATCCCGGGTAGGGATAGGGTGTCTCGGTCGGAACGTAATAAGGCGGGTAATACGGATCTGCCGGCGGATAATACGGTGCCGCGGTCGGGTAATACGGATCTGCCGGTGGATAATACGGTCCGGGCTGGACATCCTGCGTCGGATATACAGGCTGCTGCCACGGAATTGCTGTCGGGGTATACCACTGCGGGATTTCTGTAGGCTCAAAGACCGGTTCCGGCGGCTGCGGCGGTGCCGGGATCTCTGTGGGTCTGTCCCGCAAATCGACCGGAGGATCGATCCAGCGGAATCCGGGATCTTCAACACGCTGCTCTGCTGTAGGTTCTTCTGTCGGTACTTCATAGACCGGCTCTTCTGTCGGTACTTCGTAGACCGGTTCCTCAGTCGGTTCTTCATAAACCGGTTCTTCCGTCGGTATTTCATAGACCGATTCCTCGGTTGGCACTTCGTAGACCGGTTCTTCGGTCGGTGCTTCGTAGGCCGGTTCTTCCGTCGGTAATTCATAGACCGGTTCCTCGGTTGGCACTTCGTAGACCGGTTCTTCTGTCGGTATTTCATAGACCGGTTCCTCGGTCGGTGCTTCGTAGACCGGTTCTCCCGTCGGTATTTCATAGACCGGTTCTTCTGTCGGTTCTTCATAAACCGGCTCTTCTGTCGGTTCCGGAGGAATCAGTCCGGCCAGGACAATACCCGGATAACCGGATGATGCCAGATCATCATAGAGCATTGCGGAGATCTCCAGCCCTTCCCCGTTATTGCTGAGATCAAGTGCTGCCAGCGGAAGCTGTGCAAAACTGTCCGGTACGGAGCCGGTCAGCGTATTGCCGGAAAGATCGATTTGGTAAAGTCCGGGAAGCCGGTCCCAGTCGGAAGGAATGTTCCCGTCAAGTCCGGGATTCATATCTGCCCCCGAAAAGATTTGCGGATCCGCCTGAAAGATCGCAGTGTCTGCGTATTCGGGTCTTCCGAGCAGCTGGTCTTTGCCACTGTCATTGGCAAGGTTTCCGCTGATGGTAATGGAAGAGAGCATCGGATAGGCTTCGAATGCGGCTGGAAGCCCCGGGATCTCTCCGGTGAAATAATTCCCGCTGAGTTCCAGTGTCTCAAGCATCGGCAGATCACTGAAAAGCGTATCGGGCAGCGGACCGAAGATCAGCGTGTTATTCATGCGGAGCGTCTTCAGGTCCCGCAGCTTCAGGACTGCCTCCGGAAATGTTGTAAAAAAGCCGGCGTTTTCGAAGGAAAGTTCTGTAATGCGGTCGTTCTCACAGGTGATCCCGGACCACGAGCAGGGTGTATGATCGCCTTCCGTGAACCAGCCGGACAGGGTCTGACCGGTGTTTGTCATTTCTCCGAAAATCAGGTTAAGGATCTCTGCCTGGTCTTCATCGATGCCGCTCCAGACCTGCACTTCAGACTCTTCCTCCGGAGCTTCGTCGGGTTCAGACGGTTCTTCACTGTTTTCTGTGTTTTCTTCCTCCGGAATCAGCTCTTCTTCGGAAACGCTTTCTCCGGCGGGGGGATTATCCTGAGCCAGTACTTCAGGTGTGAGAAACAGCGCGGATCCGCAGGCAAAAATCAGAAAAAGGATCATCAGAAAAATCGTATTGCTTTTGTTCATTGTTGACACCTCTTCGATGAGGGTATTCCCCCAACATGCAGGATTCATTATTGATCATGACTTGTATTATAAACGTTTAATGATGCGGAATCGTTTCAGGGCTGCAGATCAAAAAAAGGCCGAAAGGAATTTCCTTTCGGCCTGAACGGTCTGATGCGCGAAGGGTTTATTTCATCTGTTTGTAAGCTTCCGCAGCAGCTGCTGCAAACCGGTCGGTCAGGGCTTTTTTGGTGATTCCTTCGTCGGCAACGATCTTGACAGTGATCGTTGCTTTCCCGGATTTCACGCTGACTTTTACGGAGTCATCCGCAGCGGTGCTTTTGGCTGTGGCTTCGGTTTTCTTAGCGGTTGAAGCTGTCTTTTTTGCTGCCGCGGTTTCTTTAAGCTTCGGAGCGCTGAGAAGCAGGTAAACCGCCAGCATCTTCTTGGCAGTCGCCTCAGAGACATCTGCGTTTTTCTTGAACCAGTTGATGACAGCGGTCTGCTGGGTTTTTGTCCCAAAATCCAGTTTCGTCAGGGAAGATGGATAGACCGATTCGCGAATCGCGGCACATGTGTCTTCATATTTGCCATCGTTGACCCATGCCTTGAGTTTTGTTGTCGGTTTCCCGTCTTTCAGCAGCCCCATCAGTTCCAGCGCCGGCAGCACGGTGGTTTTGATCGTATCCGCTTTCAGCCCTGTGGCATTAGTCAGTGTTGAAGCGGTGACCTTCTCGGGAATACTTTTCTGGAATTTTTCACGGACTGCCCAGTATGTTTTCTCGCTGAACTGCGGATATGCGACCTTCTGCGGGATGAGCTTGGAAATCAGGCTGTCGCTTTTGCTTTCCTTCTTTTTGGAACCGCTGCTCTTCTTTTTCGTGGCTGCACCGGTTGCGGCATCGATCACCGTTTCCAGATCCAGTCCGCTTCCGCCGATGAGGTCAGCGGCGACGTCAAGCAGTGAGTTTTTCGCTGTAGATGCAGATTTTTTGGCTGCCATGGTACATTTTCCTCCGGGAATGAATAAAAGATCGCGTATGATCGTGTTGGATACGCTGTGATATTTTTATTTATATCACAATAATCGGGAATCGGAGAAAAAACGGAGGACGCGGACGTCCGCCTCCTCCGCCGGAAGCTTCAGCGTTTTGAGGCGGAGAACAGGCTGCTGATCCCGAGCCACATGCTCAGCCGCAGGGCCATAACGCCGCCGAGAACATGGCGCCAGATCGACCGGACTTCTCCAAGGTAGGACAGCGACATCAACAGTCCGCCGGCAAGGAAGAGCGTCACGTTCAGCAGGAAGAAGCGGATGTCGGAGCTGTCTCCGGATCGGACCATTTTTATTCCGAGCAGGAGGATCAGCAGAAAATCGATCAGGATCACTGCGGCTGAAAGCGGGTGCAGCAGGTTTCCGGGTTTTTCCGCCCAGTGCGGACGCTGCTCTTTGGACCCGTAGAAAAACGGCTGTCGGTTTTCCTCGAAAAAGCTGTCGAGGTTTTCATATACCTGCAGGACGCTCCAGAGCGGCATGGAGAGCAGAAACTTCTGATAGGTCTGCATCCCGAATCGGCGTGCCCAGTGGATCAGCTTTTCATTGGCGGTGATATCGTTATATTCCGCAGAGCCGGTCAGCGAGAGCGTTTCCTTATCCGCAGGCATTTCATATTGTTTAAAGAATTCAACGCGTTCTTCATAAGGAAAGACATTGGCCGTCAGGTTGTTGAGCAGCGGAACCATCCAGCGTTCGCTTTCATGCATGGTTCCCTGCTGAAAGATAAACAGACCGGCAAGCAGAAAACCGCAAATCAGTGCGGAGATCCGCTGCCCGGCTTTCCGTGCCCACCAGATCACTGCCGCGATGATCAGCAGCAGCGCTTCCATAAAGACAAAATAGGCGTTGGTATCGCGGGTGAAGATCCAGAAAAAATTGACTGCCAGCAGCCCCAGCGCCGCCATCCAGGAACGGAAGCTGTCGTCTTCTCCGTTTGGCAGGACCTTGATCAGCAGCCCGGTCAGCAGTGCGAAGAGGGAAATACTCAGGGACTCCGAACTCAGGATGCTGTCCCAGTCCGCAACCTGCGGGACAAAGCCGAAGCCGAGGATCAGAAATGCGGCCAGTGCCTTGGAAAACCAGCCGTTCAGGGAGGATACGACCAGAAACATGCAGCATACCCAGCAAACGATCGAAATGATCGTCTGATTGCGGATGACCATTTCCGTACCCGGCTGGACAGCAAGCCGCGGCTCTGTCCCGAAGTAGGGTTCTGCCATCTGTGTCAGTTCGTGTTCGCCGGTCGGGTTGCTGAGATGGATAAGCAGTGGATAGGTGATGGAACGTTGCTGCTCGAAAAATTCGAGCGAAAAGGCTGCCTTCTGCGCAGTCTGAAAATAAGATTCGGTATCCTGTACGGCAACAGAATCATCCATTCGCCCGTAAAAAACGATCCGTCCGTAAAGGAATGCGATACAGAATAAAAATGGCAGCAGCCATGAAGCGATTTTTTTCATCATAATAACTTCTCTCCGCTACCCATTGTATCATATATGAAGTCAGTAATCAGCAGCTGTCAGCCGTCAGCCGGCTGAAATCAGTGACGCTCCGCGCCGGAGTGATGCACAGAGCAGAAGGACCGGGGCGGTATTCCGTGCCGGTGACACTGCGGGAAAAGCACAGAACTGCTGAGGAAGGCAGGCAGATCCGGCAGGAATGCCCATGAGGCACAGAGAACCGTCTTCGGACATTCGGAAAAGAACAATGGTGCGTCGGAGCACATTCCCACCCGCCGTGCAGACAGTTCCCTGTGCCCGGCAGCGATCAGTCAACAAACCCGCTGATCACACAGCACCGCAGGGGGCCGGTTGCCCGGCGACACCGAAGGTGTCAGAGGGAACCGTCTCACGCAGGTGCTTTTGGACTCAGGCACAATGGTGAACGGCCCACCGCCGTGAAGACAGTTCCCCGTGCCCGGCAGTGCTTTGTGCATGTAAAAAATGAAAAGGTAAAAAATACGGTGAAGCTGCGCGTCTTTAGGATGACACGCTCCGCGTCGAAGGACCGGCCGTTGAACCGGAGCGCCAGCTAAAGATCCGACGCGAAGCGTCACCGATTTATCTGCACTCTGCACTCTGAACACTCTGCATCATCACCCTTCAAACTGAAAAAACTGCCTGCTGCCGGCTGCCTGCTGACCTCAAAAAATTGGTTGTCATAAAAAAATAACGAATTTCAAAAAAGCACTTGACAGAAGTCATGCCGTGCATATAATAAATGACTGTTGCCCACGAAACGAGGGTAACGAAAAAAAGAAGAACCTTGACAATTGAGAAGCAGCAGAAATAAAACAAACCAGACAA
>CADBKS010000167.1 GCA_902795255.1 uncultured Chloroflexota bacterium | reverse complement strand
CAAGAATCTGATCAAGAAGGCTGATTCCGAGATCGGGTGTGGGTTCAGCAACGTTTCTGCGGTAAGCGGCAATTGTTACTGCACTGTAAATAATGATACCGGCGATTCCTACGATCACAAATACACCGACAAAAAGATCGGGAGTAAAAAATTTTCTCAGTCTTCCTGCGGTTTTTGCCGGTTTGCGTTTCGTCTCAGTTCTGCGGTTTTTCTTTTGGGATAAAAGCTGCAGTGCGGTTGCCAGTTTAAGCATTATTCCGTCGACATCCAGATCAAGAAAAGAGGCATAATTATTAAGCATCCCTCTTGCCTGAATGAAAGAAGGCAGCTGATCAAATTTCCCGTTTTCCATGGACTCGATATATATCGACCTGATAAGTGTCTGGGCCTCACAGTCTTCCAGAGAAAGAGCAAGAAATTTCCGCCTGTATGAAAGCATATTCCCAATTTCATTGAATAATGCCTGTGCAGATGCTTCCGGGTCCTGTGAATTGTTCTGTTCCGGTTCGGTTTTCTTTTTCCTGAACAGAGATTTCTTTTCTTTCCGCTTTTTCTGGGCTTCATCTGGCCGTTTCAACTCTTCATTGCTTTGGGCGGAAAGTTCATCTTTGGTGTTTGGTATTGTTGCGTTTGTGATATCCGGAACAGATTCAGAAAATGTGCCTGTCTGGGTATATTGAGGAGAAACGTTAGGTGTAACTGTTGTATTTATTCCTGCCCATCCTCCCTGTTCAGGGATTGGGGACATCGGATCATTATTTTTTTGCGGATCAGGTCTTATGGATTGAAAAGCATTCGGAGAAACCGGAGTTTCGGAAAAGGATCTGCTCTCTTTAAATGACGTGTGGGAACCGGATCGACCATCTGAAGCGGACATGTACGTTTGAAACGGTATCTGAGAAGATTCCTCATTTGAAGGAGCCGAAAATGTGATTGGATCGGTAGTTGGGGCTTTCTTTGAAAGTGCAGTGCTGCCCGGGTTATCCCATTCCTGAATAATATCGACCGGATCCAGACCTAAAAATTCCGAGTATATCCGGAGAAAACCGCGGGCCTGAACATTGGACGGGATGATTTCGGCTCTTCCATTTTCGAGGGCCTGCAGATAAGGAATACGGATATGCAGTGCGTCCGAGACGTCTTTGATAGAGACGCCTTTTTGTTCTCTGCTTTCGCGTAAGATATTTCCTGCTTCAATCGACATAATAATTATTATACGGGATTATTTTTGAATTCGTAAATAAAAAAGGTCTTCATTACGAAGACCTTCCTTTTGCCTAAAAAATGGTATGGATCAATTATTCAGCGTTTTCGCTTTCCGGAGCTGTTTCAGCTTCGGAGGCAGCCTGTTCCTCACCCGGAATGTTCGGGGTTTCACCTTCACGGTGAACCATGATGTTGATGGAAGGAACGATATCGATCGTCAGACGAACATAAGCTTTATGTTCACCGAGTGTGCGGATCGGCTGGATGTCGATCTGGCGCTTTTCGATTTCGATACCGGCTTTTTCACTGATTTTTTCCGCAACCATCTGGGAAGTGATGGAACCGTAGAGTTTGCCCGTTTCTCCGGCTTTGCTTGCGAAAGTGATCCAGCAGTTGTTGATCTTTTCAGAAACAGCACTCATTTCGCTGTTCAGCTGTGTGCGAACGACGGCAGCCTTTTCGCGGATGGAGTCAGCCTGTTTCAATGCACCAGCGGTAGCAAGGACAGCATAACCCTGCGGGAGAAGATAGTTGCGGCCATATCCGTCTGCAACTTTCTTAACATCGCCCGCATGACCAAGATGATAAACATCTTTCAACAGTAAGATTTTCATTTTTCAAGCCCTTTCAGAATAGATTTGTGTTATAAAACACTGCCGGCGAAGGGTACAACGCCAACCTCATTATTTTATCAAAAAAATGGGGTAAAAACAAAAAGAAATGAAAAATGATGACCGGATGCGGATGTGATTGTGACTGCGGATGTGACGTATGTTGATAATGTATGAGGATTTGCGGAAATGCTGCAATTCTCCATGAGGATTATGGCAGGAAAAAACTTTCGTCCCTGCCGCTATAACCGGGATGGACTTTGACGACGGAACAAAATGCTTCCTCTAAATAAATTAAAGCCGTGTGTCCCATTCCTTTGGAATCATGTGACGGAGCAAATATGTGCAGCCCGTTTATTATCTGAACGATAAAGAGCTAATTTTATATATAAAAGCTCCCTGGACAGTCTGACCGGGGAGCTTACATAAATTCAGAAAATTGATTTATTTATATTTAAGCTGCAGAAATTCATCTGCTGCCGGCCCAAAGACCTTGTGCAGAAGCAGATCCTTGTGCGTTTTGATGAAGGGTTCATCTACCGGATCTTCCATACCGGGCATAAGGTAAGAAGCAGGGCGATATTTCTTGATTTCCGCATCTTCGCCGCAAACTGCGTGAAGCACATCCTGGTTGACAGGAGCGGGCGTCTTGCCGAATTCTCCCAGAAGGATCATCTTGAATTCGTTTGAAACGAATGAATAACGCGCACCGGTCATAACGTTGAAGGCTGCCTGTGTGCCAACGATCTGGCTGGTCGGAGTAACAAGCGGGACATATCCGACATCTGCACGGACAGACGGGATCTCTTTCATGACATCATCCAGTTTGTCTTCCGGAACGCCCATACCCGCGAGCTGTTTCTGCAGGTTGGAAAGCATGCCGCCGGGAATCTGGCTTTCGAAAATGCGGTCGTCAAAGCCGGGGTAATCCAGGTCGGAAAGAATCTCGCGGCTGATGTCGATTGCAGTTTTCAGATCCATGGGATCTTTGGATATTGCTTCGACCATTTTTGCGACTTTCGCACGCGGAACATCTGCAAAACGGACAGGCTTGCGGCGGAATTTTCCGAAGGAAGGAATTGATCCTTTCAATTCTTCGAAAATCACACGGAGTTTATCCTGTGCTTTTTCAATGGCATCTTTATCCAAACCATGGTCAAAGCCCATTTCTTCAGCGACGATCGCCATCACTTCAACCGGGGAATGAGAAGGCCCGCCCGCGAACGGAGAAATGGCTGTATCCATGGAATCGATTCCGTATTTCATAGCCAGTGCGAGGTTCACAACAGAAACACCGGTAGTGGAATGAGTATGAAGTACTACAGGTACTTTCAGTTCAGCTTTGAGCGCGGGGAAAAGGACTGCTGCAACTTCAGGATGCAGGAGGCCTGCCATATCTTTGATAGCGATGCGGTCAACACCTTCATTTTCCAGTGCTTTGGCATAGTTGATGAAGTATTCAGTGGTATGAACAGGACTCGTTGTGTAAGAAATCGCTGCCTCAACTTTACCGCCGTAGGCTTTTGTAGCAAGAATTGCCATGCGCAGATTGCGGATATCATTCAATGCGTCGAAAATGCGCATATTGACAGAGCCGCTTTCAATGCTCTGGCGGACGAAAGCGGTAAGAACATCATCCGGATAGGGATTATATGCAAACAGGTTCTGTCCTCGCAGAAGAGATTGGATCTTATCCCCTCCACCCAGGCAGTCACGGAATTTTTCCAGTCTTTCCCAGGGATCATCACGGGTAAAGCGAATTGCTGAATCCAGTGTTGCTCCGCCCCACAGTTCGAAAATGTTATAACCGGCATCTTTGATGATCGGCAGAACGCGCATACACTGTTCGGTTGTCATGCGTGTGGCGGCACAGCTTTGATGCCCATCGCGAAGTGTTACATCGTTGAAGTATACTCTTTTTGCCATTTTGTCTCCTTAATGGACCTTTGCGTTCGTCTTATTAAACGAACAGAAACATATGTTCATGTAAAAAATTTACACATTAATATCATACCCTAAAAAGGCAAATTTGATACAGGCATATGACTGAAAAATAATAAAACGGTTATCTGCAGATTCTTAGTAACTGCAAATAACCGTTTTTTATATGACCGCTGTAATTACATTGCGAAAAAAACTTTTAGAAGAATCCCCAATCTAATTCGAAGCCTTCTTCCATCATACTTTCGTCCCACAGATCCATCCGTAAATCGATCGCGGTTGGCATTCCCAGCGCATTTTCAGCATAAACTCTAACTTCCTCAAGCATCTGCGGGGCATATGGACAGAACGGTGTTGTCATGATCATTGTGATCAACAGCCGACCGTCCTGAACGGTGACATTTCGAACAAGACCGAGTTCAATTACATTGAATCCAAGTTCCGGGTCTGCGACATTACGCAGTGCATCTTTCAGGATTCCTGCTTTTTCGGGGTCGACGGATTCATATTCCCAGACTGCCGGGTTTTTCTTTGCCTTTTCCTCTGCCATAGAATATCTCCTGTTTTTTTATTTTTGAATATCGACAAATATTTCTTTTTCCATTAGAAATCTGCGGATCTCATCGATCCCTTTCGGATCGATCATCAGCGAATTCTGATTGATTTTCTGAATGATCCACTTTTCAAGTCTTGCAGTTTCTAAAAGTTCTTCAAGCGTTTCCTGCTGCGGAACAGTAAGTATATATGCATTATAAATCGTTGCGGGCAAAACGGATTTTTTATCAGCAGAAAGCATGCGCTCAAGGGATGGCGGCAAAGCCCGTTTGGCAAATCTCTTCAGAAGTGCCAAAAAAGCATCTTTACTGATCCCCTCTTTTTCTGCTTCTGAGAGTGAATTGGGCGTTATTCGGAAAACGCAGCTTTCACCTCTGATTTTCTCGATTTCACAGCAGCGGGCAGCCATATACCTGAAATACCTCGGAACAGCGTTGCTGCATGTGACAGCCCCGTCAGATGCGATAATAGGAGCCGCTGTTTCCAGATTTGGCTTATTCAGTATCATTTGCGAGGTTTCGGGTTGGGATGACTCAATCAAAAAGAATTGTCCTTCACTGCTTATCCGAAATGCAGAGGGCTCATTGAATGATTTGTCAGTATATGCTGTTTGTACAATGCCAAGCCATTGAAGCGGACCGAATAACAGAAACTGAATGTATGGTCCCTCGAATTGGTACCAGGAACCAATGCCGCTCAGGTCATTACCATCGGGGTCAAGGATCGTGCCGTGATTATCAGAAAAACTGTTCCGCAAAAAAAGCGGATAACTGTTCTTTACTGCCGCGATAAACCCGCTCAGACTCCACCAGGTATCAGGCGGAAGACTTTCTATTATTTTCAGCAGTGCCTTTCTCGGCTCTTCAGGAGAAAAATCAGGCATCAGGGTGACCGTAAAATGATCTTTATCTTCAGCGATCTCATTGTACCGTCCGGATTGACGCCAGATGCGTATCAAATCCAGACGCGCAGCAGTTCTGTTCTGAACCATGTGTCGGCGGATCATTTCAGTATTGACATCTGATTTTGAAGAGAACATTCCGCTTTCAGATAAAAGCATTTCTATGAACTCGGAATTCGCCGCGGATATGTTCTTACCTGGAAAATGTAAAGGCTGTTTCGATCGTTTAAGACCGGCTGCGAGTGTGAACAGATCAGGAAGATCTCCGTAAATCGGTGCAACAGCCTCGGTTTCTGATGGCGCGGCAGGACGTATGATCAGTGGGGCGGATATGTGAGCATCCGGGGCTTTGACATCTTTAAGTATGCTTCTTAGAAGTGAATTCAGGTCTTCCGGAAGAATATAGCTGTCTTTCAGACCATTATCCACGGGCCGGCTTTCACGGAATATAAAGCCCCGGTAAAATAGCTTTTCCGTTGTTGAAACAGGGGTCTTCCAGTACTTTTCACGAAGCGTTTTTTCGATTCCTGCAATACGCATTGAACCGAATAATTTTTCATATGTGTCCGCTGTTTCAATTCCTTTATGTTCGGAAAGATATTTCAATCCGGCGGCAAGATCTGTTTTATCCGGACTGCCGAGCATTTTCCGAAGCAAAGCGGGCTCGGACATTCGGTCGCAGAGAAGCCTGATCAGTTCCTCGTAATCAGCAGGTCCGGGACTTCGCACCCAGAATCCGGCTATCACAGGAAGCAGCCGGATCTCTGTGCGGTAAAGCATCTGGCGGAGAAGCATACTTATTTCTCCATTGGTGCGGCAAGCCTCATTTCGAGGACATCAATGTAATCATCTTTTTGGATCCCTGCTACAATAACATCCATTGGGTCTGTCAGCGGATGCATCGCCAGGTTTTCAACCTGTTCCGGTGTAAGGTCACAGTTAAGCACATGAGGATAGCTGTCATGGAACATCCATACCAGTCGGTCACTCTCCCCGCCGCGTTTAACCGATGCACTTCCGCCGGAATCACCTTCACCTGCTTTGTAAAATCGCGGATAAAACGCGCGCCCTTCAAGAAAAACCATGTCCTGTATGTCTGTGTCAGCCAGTATCAAAGAAGCGTTTTCTGAAGAAAGCTTCCATTCTTCGGCGATTTGTGACATGTTTTTTTCTTCAAAACGTCTGGGTATCATGCTATCGCAGAATGGAAGGATCGCTCCGATAAGGATCAGCAGTATGCAGGAGAATACAAAAGTGAGCCCTTTCCCGTATAAAGCTTCTTCGTCCGGTTCGTTTTCTGAGATAACCTGTACAGACGGTGTGAAAATCAGCAAGTTGCACAAAAACCGGAATAAAGCGGAACAGCCGAACGCAAAGTAGATCAGTATCGTCCAATCAGAGGGAAGTATAAAGCGGAAGCCAGACGTCATCGCAAATGCATTTCCCAGATTATATGCCAGGTGTATGATGAGAGGA
>CADBKS010000166.1 GCA_902795255.1 uncultured Chloroflexota bacterium | reverse complement strand
TCCTGAGAGGGATAGTAATCATCAGGATCCGCAGTTTTCGCACGATCAGACGCGCAAGCTCCTCCAGATCCCTTTCACTCAATCTGGCCGGATCCAATCTCAGTTTATCCGAGGAATTGTCCTGGACCTCATTCATCATTTCATCTCCAGCCGCTCATCCCGGAAAGCCGGTCAACCGCCGAGCCTTCCGTTGATGTCCGCGATCTCCTTTACCCACTGCAGTCTTGAACGGTGATCCATTTCAAGGATCGCATCCGGCTGCCAGTGGAAAAAATAGGCGATATAGGCTACCTCCTTACGCAGCTGATCCAGGGGGTAGCCGATCAGTCCCCCCCCGGCGCAGCCAGATCTACCTCAAAAGGTTCGCCGCAGTGAGGGCATGCGTAAGTTCTTTTTGTACTGCCGCTTTCATTGATCGAGCGGTAAAATTCCTGCAGATAGGTAAGATCCGCGGCGAAGAGATTTTCAATAACGCTCGCGGTAATATTCGTTTCCGGGCCCAGCTGTGTGATCACGCGGCTCAGCAGCAGGATCACCACATAGGCATCATTGTTGCGCGCCCGCATATCGCTCAGCACCTGGATCTCATCCAGCGCGGTAGCAAGGCGCATCGTTCCGTTCTTGTAAAGCTGTCCGTCTGAAGCAATATACCCCATCGGCAGCGTAAATTCGTATTCAGTCTGAAAGGCCATGTTTCAAATCATTCCTTTCTTGATCATCAGTCGTTTTATGTTCCGGCCGCCCGGCATCACGCCGGGGAACCGGAGTGCAGATCAGCCCATGGCCTCATGCATTTCGAGATCAGAGTCCATGACGACCATGCTTTCAAACTGCAGGGTCATGTCGATCCGCATCGGGGACGGGGAATCCTCAACGCCCATCGGCGAGATTTCCCATGAAACCGGGAAACAGTTGATCAGGTCCCACCGCAGCCAGAGATTACCTTCTTCCCCCTGCTTGTGCCCGTAACTGTAAAGGCTCAGCGTAACATTCCGTCTTTCCGGAAGCTTTCCGCTCTGGATCCCGGAGAACCATTTCAGCCACGGACGCGCGCCTTCTCCCAGGAGGAGGGAGATGCTCAGCGGTTCCGTGAAGGTGCCGCCGTACACATAGCGCTTCATCGGATCCCCCCGCACGGGATTGACCACATAGGAGGCTGTACCATGTTTGATTGCGTTCGTATGGATATTGACGACGCTGCACAGTCCGTTATCCTGGCTTTTTCCCAGTCCGTTTGAACTGGAAAACTCGACCGTATATTGAAAATTCAACCAGGTATCACCCATTGTCTCATCCTGTTATGCGGACGGGCAGGAAAACCTTCCCTTCCGGGTCTGAATCGATCCATACTTTTTACAGACCCTGTTTATCCCGGGGATCCGTAAAAAAATGTTAGTCAAAAGGCTGCCGGCTGCGGTGAAAGAACTCCACCGCAGCCGTTCAGCAGATTTCAATTACTTCTTGCGGACCATACCTTCATGGACGATCGTGATTTCTTCGACCATGTAGTCCGTAGAGTCGGAAGCCATTTCAGGACCGCTGATCTGGCTCGGCCAGGCATTTTCCAGGTCCCACTGGGCAACAGGTTCCATGCTCTGGCTGTAGGCAATGATGGAAGCGTTGGTGCGCGCATCATCGATCTTGCCGTCAACGACCATCTGACGCCAATCCCAGACATCCTTCAGGTCGGTCACGCCGCGGCGCAGCGTGATCGGGTTCCAGGTCAGACGGCCCGGGATCTGTTTGATGATCGGTTCGCCCTTTTCAGAGACGACTTTCTGGGTGATGACTTCGGTTTCGGAACCGATACCGCTGACGCTGGTGAAATAGCCGGACAGCTTACCGGAAACTTCCAGTCCATACTTAAACCCAACAACAGGATCTTGAACTTTATCTGCCATAAGATTTCATTCCTTTACTTAATTGATTTGCTTATTCGGCATTCGGACCGGCCCACTGGCTGATGCGGAAGATCACGAATTCAGCAGGCTTGACAGGGCACATACCGATCTCGATGATCAGGCGGCCGAGGTCGCGGCTTTCCGGCGGGTTGAGTTCATCATCGACCTTGACATAGAAAGCTTCGGACGGAGTGTTGCCGAACAGGGCGCCGTCACGCCATACACCCCGCAGGAAGGCGGTGATATCGCGGTCGACACGGGACCACAGGGAGCGGTCGTTCGGTTCGAAAACGACCCACTGGGTTCCGTTTTCGATGGACTTTTCAACATAGTTGTAAAGACGGCGGACATTGATGTAGCGCCAGGCCGGATCGGAAGAGAGCGTGCGGGCGCCCCAGACACGGATACCGCGGCCGGGGAATGCGCGGATGCAGTTCACACCGATCGGGTTCAGGGTATCCTGTTCGCCCTTGGTGGTCTGATAATCCAGACCGACGGCCAGGGAAACGACTTCATTCGCCGGGGCTTTGTGGACACCCGCGGTGGTATCGTTTCGGGCCCAGACACCGGCGATATAACCGCTCGGCGGGACGCTGATGACCTTATCGGTGGCAGGATCGGTGACCTTGATCCACGGATAGTACATCGCGGCATAGCTGGAATCGAAACCGGTGGTTTCCATGCGCCAGGTCTTGACTTCCTGCGGGTTCATGTTCGGCGGGGTATCAAGAATGGCAACGCGGTCGCCGCAGCGTTCGCAGTGGGCGATCATCTGGGTCTGGACAGCCTTGACCATTTCCAGATCGAGTTTTTCACCCGGCATGGTGGTCATCAGGTCCGGAACAACGACCATGGTCACATCATCGAGAACTTCAAGGCCGTCAACGCCGGTGCGGGCAGAGACGTCGCCATTGAAGTCAGCAGCCTTCGGGGCAGCAAGCAGGTTCTGGTCCATGACCAGCATCTGTTCCTGTTCGCGCGGGGCAGCGGCAGCGATGGAAGTTTCCAGCGGTTCGACCGTTACGAACTTCGGGGCCTTATTGTTCGGCCAGACATAAGCGACCTTGGAGCCGGCAGTTTCGACTTTGACTTTTTCGAAAGATTCCAGCGTGGTCCAGCCCTTGTTGGGGCCCTGTTTTTCGACGAAGAGGTCGAAAGTCACTTCACCGGCGGCTGTTGCGGCGGCCGGAGCTTCAGCAGTTTCCTCGCCCTTTTCATCTTTCTTGGAGACCTTGACCGGAGCGGAAGCGGCAGGGGCGGAAATACCCTTGACGCCGGCAGTGCGGACACGCAGCTGCATGGCATCAAAGCCAGCCTGTTTTGCTTCAATTCTCAGCGCGGGTTTGCCGGAGGCATTGAGCAGGGAAGCCGCAGCCTTCGGGAATGTCCGGACAGAGACCACATAGCAGCGGGTCCCGCCGTTTGAGAAATAACCGTAAACTGCATGAGGCAGTTTCAGACCCGGAACGAATCCGCCGAATTTGTCGACAAACTGCGTCCAGTTGGTGATAAGCTGCGGCTGGTTCAGCAGGTTCTCAACATACGGACCATCTCCGTCGTCGCGAACGACTTCAGCTTTTTCGGTAAAACCGACGAAAGCGGCCATGGCGGTACCGACACCTTCGATCGGCTTCGGGCCACGGTCAACTTCTTCAACATATACGCCCGGTGATAAATACTCTGGCATTGTTCCTCCTGAAAAAAATTAACTTTTTTCGATGATTTCCATTTCCGTGAAAATCACAATACTACCGTTTTCTCTTTCGCGGGGATCTCGATCGCCTGGTGCTTCAGGATCTTCCCGCGGTACAATACATCCAGGTGATACTTCCCGGCCGGGAGGGTCGGGAGCTGCACCCGGTAATCCTCATCCACCGTCAGCGCCGCGTTCCTTTCGGTCAGCACGACTGTCAGAGTAGATGGTTCATACTTTTTGGTACGAATGAAGAAACCTTCATTGTACTTTTCACTGCCGGTCTCCACCATTGCCCGGCCGCCGTCGGGGCTGGTCTGCCCGAGCGATCTGGACACGGAGGACACCTGCGTAAACACCAGCGGTTCGTACGGATCGACCGTGATGGTCACCGTTACAATGAAACCCGCATGGATATCATTGCCGATCACGCCCCAGATCTCTGAAGTTTTTTCCGTCGGGCCATGTTCCGGCTGATAAACAGCCGCATCAAGTATAACAGGAAACTGCTGTTTGCGCATTTGCTCCGAACAATATTTCTCCGGGATCAGCGGGTTCCGCAGCAGCGTCATCAGTGTATCCGAAAGGAGCAGATGCTCATCTTCCGGATCCTTTGTCCATGCGGAAAGCAGATAGCGCAGGTCGATCCGCACCGGGTTCCGCCGGACTTCGACTTTCCCGTCCTCACGCGGGATCTGGCGGTACTGTTCCGCGCCGCGGAGACGCAGATTTTCCCGGATATCAAACAGGAACAGGTCGATCGTCGGCCGGTTCAGGCGTGAAGCCCAATCCCGGTTCGGCAGATCATACTTAATATCCACATTCTGCCGTGAAACGGTCAGACTGTCAAGGATCAAATTTCGCAGGGCTTCATCTACATCTGAGATCATGCTGCATCACCTGGTGTCGGTCATTCCTTCCCCGGGGTAGCCGGTGTCGGTTTATTCATACTTCCTTCAGCTTTACGGGTCAGCGCTTCCAGCACGGCAGCCTTGATGTCTGCGTCGGACTCACCGTCTTTAATGGATTCCTGGATCATATCGGAGTGTTCTTTGGCGACCGTCCGTTTGAACAGGATCCAGCTCCCGTAATAACTCTTCAGTTTATCATCAGCCTGGACATCCTGCCAGACTGCAGTGATCAGTTCACTTTCTTTCCGCTTGGCTTCCTTCGCCTTTGCTTCCTTCTCTTCTTCGGTCTCCTCAGCTTCTTCCGGTTCTTCCTCGAACTCGGCAGAACCTTTTCCGGAAGCAGCCCACCAGTTGCTGATGCGCTTCATGCCTTTTGCCCGGGCCGCTGATTTGGCCTTGTCCCCGCTTTTGAAACCTGCGAGAAAGTTGCCGCCCACACTCGCAAAAATCGAAGCGACCATCGCTTTGCCTTTGCCGGTGCGGTATTTGTTCACATCATGAGCCGTCACTGTCTGGTCCACATCCTGCAGCATCTTCAACTGCTGGTTCAGAAGACTCTGGTATTCGGCTTTCAGATCATCATACTCCTCGCCTGCCTGCTGGACTTCGGTCTGGGCTTGCTGTAAAGCAGCCCCGCCCGAATTGCCGTTCACCGAATTGGAAAGCGCTTCCTGCTTGGCACTGACATTCTTTTTGGCACTTTCCAGCCTGCCGCCCTCCAGGGATTTGATCTGTTCTTCAACATTATGATAGGCATTCTGCTGGTTTTCATCCATTTTTTTGATGGCAGCCCGGACTTTATGGTCCCCGCTCATAAATTCATCGTAGGCTTCCAGTACACCGCCCATGTTCATTCCGGTGAGCAGGCCGCGGCCGAGATTGCTCCAGAAACCGCGCTGAACGGTATCTGCAGGTCCGGCTTCGCGCTGAACTTCCGCCCCGACACTTTTCGGAGCAGGATCTGTCCCGGCCGCGGGTCCGGATTCCCGGCGGGCAGCCGCTTCCTGTTTGTCCTCAGCTTCAAATTCCCTTTGGGCAGCATCACCGGCTTCCTGATCAGGGGCGGCCGGAGCCGGTTCAAACTGGCGCTGCGCGGTCGATTCCGCTTCATGCTCCTGCGCGGTATCGGCTGCACCGAGCTTCAGCGCACCGTACCCGGCATGTCCGTTCTGCTGGACCACATGGGTCAGCTCATGCGTCATCGTCTGTTCGTCGCGGCCCCCGCCGGTGGGATTGATCCCTTTCGTGAGAAAAACATCACTGCCGATCGTGAAGGCACGCGCATTCAGGGAACGGCTGATCGTATCCGCCTGCGCATCCGTATGGATATGGACATCGCTCATATCGCGGCCGAATTTCTGTGAGTAATTCTGCAGCTGCCGGTCGGAAAGACGCTGACCGCCCCCGCGGAGGCTCTGGATCTTTGCGGAAACATCGCTTGGCAGCATCCCGCCTTCAGGACCGTTTACATCCTTCAGATCCCGCTGTACGGTCTGGGTGACTGTATTTGCGGCTGAAGGATTTGTTTTTTTCTTCTTTTCGGGTTCCTGAAACACGCTCATTTATCCTCCGGCAGATCGTAACCGTCTGCGCGTTTTTCCTCAAGAATTATTCTACTTTTTTTTACGGCGTTGTAAATCCTTTTTTTATTATAAATCGTTTTTTTTTCAGTTTTTTTTAAAAACATCAAATCTTATGCGGTTCTTATAAAATTCCAGTAAAGACGGGTGACGAACTTCAATACATGCCCCGCTGATCCGCATATTTCATGCATTGTAAACGAAAACGCGGAAGCGCATAACTTCAAACGGAAGCCCCGGCAACAAACTTTTTCCCGTATCCGGGGCCTGAAAAAGGGCGCAGCCGGCACTTCTGCTCAAGCCAGGTTTCATTTTGAAACGGCAGCGGAGCCTCAGCGTTACGACACCGGATCGCTGAAACAGAAGAAATCATCCTGTGCAGAAACATTTTGCCCTGCCCGGTTTTTCTTGAAACACACCGCCAACCGGCGGTCACCCGGTATCTATTAATATAGATACCGCAGGCCCGGAAATTCCCATTCCGGATTTCGGGGCCTACAGGCTGCGCACGGATGTCTCACAGGAAAAAACGGATCCCTCAATATGATTAAGATGTTCAGCCGATGCTGATGAACACTTTCCCCATTTTCTGATATTCCCGTGTTTATTGTTTGCCGACTCATAGATCGCCCAGACCACGGCATTCCGGATCCCGCCGCCCGCGATCTTATACACCGACGCAAACGGCGCCAGGTCGATATCGGGGTCTTTATCAATATTATCCGGCAGCAGCAGTTTCCAGAGCCGCAGCCGTGTCTCCTCGTCCGGGAACGGGAAATCGATAATGAAGTTGATCCGCCGCGCGAAAGCCTCATCCAGATTGGCGCCGAGGTTCGTAGCCATCAGCACGATCCCGTCGTAGGTCTCAATGCGCTGCAGCAGGTACCCCACTTCAATATTGGCATAGCGGTCGTGCGAGTCGCTGACTTCAGATCTTCTGCCGAAAAGCGAATCTGCCTCATCAAAGAAAAGGATCACATTCGAGTTCTGGGCTTCGGAAAAGATCCGCTCCAGATTTTTCTCGGTCTCTCCAATATATTTCGAAACGATCGTTGAAAGATCGACCCGGTAAATCTCCAGTCCCAGTTCACCGGCGATCACCTGCGCCGAAAGGGTTTTCCCGGTTCCGGGAACTCCGGTAAACAGAGCCGAGATCCCCCTGCCGCTCACCAGCTTTTTCCCGACGCCCCAGTCTTCCAGCACCAGGGAACGGTTCCGGGCCATAGCGATCAGTTTGTCGATCTCATTTTTCTGCTTATCCGGCAGGACCAGATCCCGCAGGGTATATTTTGCCGTCATTTTCTTCGCGAGATCCGAAAGATGATGCATGGAGCTGACCCTGGCGCCTTCGTAAAGATCTTCTACACGCAACTCGATTTTCCAGCACCGCAGTACCCAGTCCCGCGTTCACAGCCGCACGGATCTGGGAAGAAGAAAGGCTGAACTGTCCTGCGAGTGTCCGCAGCGCTGCATCATCCAGCGATCCGTCCAGCGGCAGTTTTTCCAGCATTTTTTTCCAGACACCGAACCGCTGGGTGCCCGTGAGCTTTTCAACGGATACACGCAAAATCAGGCGGTCAGCGATTTTCTTTCCCTGCGGAAACACGACAGGCCGGTCTGTCAGCATCACGACCGGGATCTGCCAGCCTTCCAGGGTCTGCCCGACCTCTGAAGGGATCACAGCACCGTTTTCGAACCATCCGTCGATGCCATAGATCAGCACAGCGCACTGATCCAGAGCAGCATCGCGCAGTCCTATACGCAAAAACTCAACAGATCGGGACAGAGGCAGTCCGTTCAGGTCCAGCTTCAGCATCGGACATCCCAGACCGGCTGCGAAAGTTTCCGCATGGTCAAACAGAAGATCCATGTCCGGTCCGTAAAACGAGACGACCGGAACGGGCTCATTCCCCGCACCTGCCATTTTTACAGCCTGGATGATCGCCGTATAGTCAGCCCGCGGCATCCGGATCCGCGGATCCCGCAGCCATTCCGCACGGCCTTCATAGTATTCTGTGGAACGGACCCCGTTGAGCCATTCAAGAATTCCCAGCCCCGGCAGAAAGACGGTGGAAGCGGTCCGGACACCATCCCCGCCGGCAGGAACGATCAGACCGTATGCGGAGAGATGGCCGTCACGGCCAAGGAGGGCCGCATGCTCATATTTCCGCATTCCGTCCGGCTCCAGCAGGCTGAGCAGAAAATCCATCCGCGGTTCCTCACTGCCCTGGAATGCCCGATAGATCCGCCCGAAACGCGGATCGGCATAAGGAGCAAGCACAGCCGTCAGCAGGAATAGTTCATCCGGAGAAAGCCCGAAGCGTTCCCTCAGCTGTTCGACAGCCGGAAGGACACCGCCGTCTTCCGCGGCCTTCAGCAGCGCGTCGTGTCCCGAAATGACCGCATCATACAGCCGGCGGTACGCTTCTGCCTCATCTTCCAGCGGAATAAAGCCAGCCTCAACCGGGTGATCGGCCACGGAAACGATCAAATCATGGGCGGCTTCACGCCTACCCTCATCACAATATCCGAGACAGGAAAACAAACGCAGGTCCAGCTGCGAAAGCAGGTTATTGAAGTAGGGATGATCAAGCGAATTTCTCATATAGATCCGTTACCGGTACCGCCTTTGAAGTTTCTCGTAAATATACTGAAAGACACGGCCTTCATCGATCACGGAAGCATCATCCGGAGCATTGTAGTGCACCAGTTCCAGCTGAGTATAATCGTCAGCCCGGGAGCTGAAAGAGGTAATGCCGTAACACGGGATATCCATCTGCATTTCGATCATGGCAGAACGCACGTTGTTGCGGTAATTGCTGAGATAATTCTGATGGCTCCGCCGCTTATAATCTTCGGAAGTAAACCAGAGCCGCCAGCCGGTTTTTTCCTTCTCGGTCAGGATATGTGCCTCCTCCAGCGCATATCGCGTGATATATCCCGCGGCATAACCGAGTGCTTCGCTGTGATTCACGATATCCGAAGGACATTTTGACATATCCAGTTTCTGCCGTATCGCGAGAACGTTCTGCGCGCTTTCAATTTGTTCATCGCCGGAATCCGGAACATATCCGAGCATGAGAAAGAGCGGCGGCTCTTCAACGCCTTCCCAAAGGGAAAGGACAGCGGGAAGATCCAGGAACGGATCCTGGTCAAACCCGATCAGGAGGATCACATCCATATCACTGACCGGCTTGCCTGCCGCGGTCCAGTTCCGTTCAAAAGCCTGAACAAGTTCTCCATCCGCATACGGAACATAGTATTCCACATCCATGCCATTATCCATCAGTTGCTGGGTGATCCGGGTCGCGAAATCATGGCCGTTGAAATTATCCGCAAAGAAAACACCGATATTGATTGAATAATCCGGTACGGACCGGTCTTCAAAAAGAAGCGTGTTGATCCATGAGAAGGTCGAGGCCGGGAGCAGGGTTTTCCCGATATAATCCGTAAATTTCGTCACATTCGGCGTCATCCGGATCGTAAATCCCTGATTGGAATCCGGAATGATATCCCCATCCGCGTAAGGGATCAGCATCGGAACATCAAAAAATTCTGTCTCCATGGCGCAATACATCGTTTCAAGGTCCCCGGACGCGCCCACGACCATCAGCGGTTCTTCATTATTGATGAGGTTTGCCAGCTGACGCACCAGATCCGAGGACTGTTCTGAAAGGGTGATCTCGTTGATCACAACATCGCCCGGTGCGTCCTGGATTCCCCGGATAAATCCATTCCGTTCCTTCTGGATGGAAATATCTGCCCGTCCGAACTCAACATCCGTCGGATCATTCTGCGCGGACGGCACATCCCAGATCGTCACCAACAGAGAAGATGCATTATCCGCAGCGGACGCGGGCAGCATCCCCGCACAGCAAACAACCGCTGCTGCCAGAAAGATCAGCCATTTTCCGATCATACTTTCGTTCATTCTTTTCACCAGTCCGTCTTCCTTTCTTCCTACCGGATATTGGAAGCGATCAGCAGCCGGCCGCTGTCGCCTGACGCGGCAAGATAACACTGCGGATTGAACGCATTATTGATATAGATCAGCGGCAGCCCTTCCCAAAGCACCGGGAGATTGCCCCAGCAGCCCTGATCCTCAAAAGCCAGACGGGTAAGCATCCCCGCCGGATCACTGACGATCCACGGATCCGGTTCAACCGGGTCCTCTCCGGCCTCCGGAGTCTCAACAGGGACTTCATCCGCAGGGATCTCTTCCGGCATTTCAGCCGAACACTCCAGCGGCTGGATAAGCTGCGAACAGTAAACCATATACGGCTGCTGCGGGGCTTCGGAAGCGAACGGGCCTCCGAACTGAAGGACATTGGGCAGGCTCATATCTGTCTCCGACTCATAATAAGTCGCGACTTTCAGCGCGAAGGTCAGCCCCTCGGCTTCATAATTGCGGGCTGCGGGAGCCACAAGCTCGCTGCCCGGATAACGGGCCCGCAGCGATTTGATCGTGACCGCTTTATCCAGCGCTTCCCACGGCGTCCGGCCGTCGTCCAGCACATCAAAACTGCCAAAATCAAGCATGAAGGTAACCGTATCACCCGAAACCATGAACGCGGGCAGGGAGATCATATCCTGTACGGGCGCGGCCGCGCTTCCGGATTCAAAGCTGACCTCCAGCCGCAGCAGCGACGTGTCGAGCGCATCGGGGACAGCAGTCTGATAACGGAAAATCACCGGATAGGTCCCGAAGCGGTCGCCCTGTTCTGTCCAGGTCTGGCGCGGCAGGAAGGAGTCCACGTTCCGGCCGCCGATATTCAGACTCCCATAGCCCATATACTGAAGATCTTCTGACGCGGCCTGGATCCGGATCAGATCACTGCTGCTCAGGGATCCTTCCGCAACAGGCTCCAGAAGGAGCTCATTCCGTTTGACGTCAAAGGTCTTCGGTGCCGCCTCGGCATCAGCGTTGAACCCATCCCCGGCATACACCGCGAAAAGCGTCAGATCATCAGCGCACACCGCGGAGTTTTCCGAAACCGGGCCATCCGAACAGACAGCCTGAACCGAGCAGCGCATGGAGCTGCTTTCATACTGCGGCACACAGCTCAGCGGGATCTGAATGCCGTACTTCTGTTCCCGAGGACA
>CADBKS010000165.1 GCA_902795255.1 uncultured Chloroflexota bacterium | reverse complement strand
TTGAAGAAAACACCATTGACGCGGTGATCCACTTTGCAGGGAAAAAGGCCGTCGGTGAATCCGTAGCCATGCCGATCGAATACTACCGGATCAACCTCAACGCGACGCTTTCCCTTTGCGCGAGCATGCTCGAACACGGAGTAAAGAACATTATTTTCTCCTCATCCGCCACCGTTTACAGCGGAGACAACAGCATGCCGCTGACAGAAAGCTCCCATCTCGGCTGTTCCAACCCATACGGCTGGACAAAACTGATGAATGAACAGATCCTGCAGGATATCGCCAAAGCCAACCCCGGTTTTTCCGTCGTTCTGCTCCGCTATTTCAATCCGGTCGGAGCTCATCCGTCCGGTCTGATCGGTGAAGATCCGCAGGGGATCCCCAACAATCTGATGCCGTTTATCGCCCAGACCGCTGTCGGAAAACGGGAAAAGATTTCCGTTTTCGGGAACGATTATGACACTCCGGACGGAACCGGGGTGCGCGACTATCTGCATGTTGTCGATCTCGCAGCCGGGCATGTTGCCGCGCTGAAATATATCCTCACACATGAAGGTACCGACATTTTCAATCTCGGCACCGGGAAAGGATATTCCGTTCTCGAAATGATCAGCGCTTTCTCCAAAGCCTGCGGCCATGACCTGCCGTACCAGATCGTTGCCCGCCGTCCGGGAGACCTGGCTACTGTTTATGCCGATCCGAAAAAAGCACAAACGGTTCTCGGCTGGAAAGCCGAAAGGACGCTGGATGATATGTGTGCGGACTCCTGGAACTGGCAGTCTCATAACCCCAACGGCTACAGAGACTGACACCGGGAATAAAAAATGGCCCTCATCTATAACAGAGGGCCATTTTTTTATCAAAAGTTATTATTCACCCCAGCGGCGGCGAAGGTCAGCTTCAAGATCCTGCCGCTTTTTTTCTTTGCCTAATTCATAATCCAGCCTGATCTCATCAAAAGAGTTTCTGATTTCCCCGCGGATATCCTCACCGCTTTTCGGAGTAAGCAGAACAGCCACAGCAGCACCGCAGACCGCACCGGCAAACAACCCCAATACAAATTTCAATGTTTTTTCGATCATGATCTATGCAATCCTCCGGGACATAATGTCCTGACTATTACGGTTCCGGATGGTAATATTCCGGGACATATTATTTGACATGACAATTATACACCTCACTCGACACGGTTCGTCAGAAGGCGTATTTTTTCGTTCAGAAGTGTATCCAGTACGTTCAGGTTATTGAATGGATTCAGGTCATTTCTAAGCAGAGAAGCACGCGCGGCTCCATAAGCACATGCTCTCACATGGTCATAAGTCTCATTCAGCCCGATCAGGTAAGCTCCGCAGAAGCATGACAATTCACCGATAAGATCCTGCTGTCCGGCCTCTCCCGGATCCAGGTGCCTGACTGTCCCGTCCACACGGTTTATGAAGCGAAAAGTCCGGTCCGCCATCATCACAACGATATTTTCCGCACCATAACCAAGCAGGATCTTCATCATATCATCAGGATCATTGATCCGGTACTTTTCGGCAAAAAGGAACCGGAGGTGCTTTTCCCGTGTAATAAAAGCAGAAAGTCCGGAAATCAACGGCTTGACCGAATCAAAGAAAAAAGGATGCATATAATCGTTTCCGGCATGGATCACGATCGTTGGCCGGACGGCTCCCGAAAAAGCCTGCGGAAGGAGGTTGTGAGACAGATAATCCAGCGGACACAGAAGAATACAGCGTGCTTCCAGAAAACTGCGGGGGATATCACGGACAAGGATCGTTTCCTTCGTCCGCTCTGCTCCGCTGCCATAATGTCCCGAACTGCTGTCGTACCCAAGCAGTTCACGGGGAAAAGCCTTTCCGGCATGAAAATACTGGGAAAGGACGCTTTTCCGCCCGCTCCTTTCGGGGAAAAAGCCGGGCTCAGGCTCATAAAACGAAATAAAATTTCGCTGTTCAAGCTCATCGCCAAGGTATTTCAGTCCGGATGTGCTGAAATGATAACGGGTCAGATAATCAATAAATTTTTGAGGAAAATTCGATCCGATCCTTGCAACAAGGCCCGGATTTTTTTCCCACGGCGACATACCGATAGCACTGTATAGAACATGCCCGCCGGGAAGGTCATTGATATCATTTCCTTCCCGTGTCAGGATGAAATCCCGGGAAAGTCTGCCGATGATCAGATAAGGAGAATAATTATCTTCCCCTGCCATTTACTTCGCGATGTTTTTACGGATCAGGTTTATGGCATCAATACCGAACTTGGCGCCTTTTTTAAAATCAAGTTCAGGTTCTTTCTGTGTTTCTTCCGCGTTGCTGACAGTCATGATCCCTGCTAAAGCGCCAAGCAGCAATCCGCCCAGGATATAAACAAGCATTGTCTTCGTTTTCCAGTTCATTTATTCTTTTCCTCTGTGTTTTTTCCTGTAAATAATCCGCGGACCCCGGCACTGCCTGCTCCGATCTCAATGAACGGATTCAATATGCTCCGCAGAATATCCGTAATTTTTTCCGCAAGCTCCTCGGTCTTGCCATCCGCCTGAGAAAGAACTTTATCAATAGCCTCACGGGCACCGCTGAGTCTGGAATTGAGCCAGAAAAACAACACGGAAAGCGCAATGCCGATAACAAAGCACAAAAAAACGATCAGTGTGATCAGCAGATCCCGTATTCCGGAAAGCGCATTCGGCTCCCTGACTGCCAGCCAGACCAGTATCCCGGCGAAAATCACAAGGGCCAAAACTGACAACAGAACCGGAAGCTCAATTTGTTTCCGTTCATCCCTGTTATTCAATCTCTGTTCATTCTCACGCATATAATTCTCCTCCTCTTATTTTACCCGTAATTTTACAAAAGCATGATTTTGAACAGGACTCTGGTAACTGTGAGCGGGAATAATCCTCAGGCCTTTTTTGAATAACAGGCGCATATGATATAATATGGGGAAATAATGAGAAACAGGCCGAGCCAATGAATTCCAATAATCAAAACTTCAACCAGATCCCCCCTCAGAATTTTCCCCGGCAGGGCAATTCACGTCCGTCACCCAACACGGGGAACCCGGGATACCCATACCCGCCGAATTTTCCCCAGTCCGCGGCAATGCCGCAGGGCAGCAGGGTACAACAGAACATCCCGGGAATGCCGCAAAACAATATAAATCAGTCTCAAAACGTTCCGGGGCAGACAAACTATCCGCCCCGGCAGGAACCCACAGAACCGGCAAAACCGCAAAAAGAGGAACCTGTAAAAAAAAGCAGCGGGAACGGGCTTCCATTCGGAGAGATCCTTTCCCGTATTTTCGTCGGGATGCTGACTGTGTTTATTGTCGTCTATATGGGATGGCTGTTTGCCCCGAAGATCCGCAATTCCATGACATTCTGGCCGACCAACACGCCCACACCGGCACCGCCAACCGCAACGGTCCCGGCAACACCGACCGTAACGCCGCTGGCAACAAACACGCCCACCGCTTCACCCACACCTACACCAGGCCCGATTTCAACCTACTGGATCGCAGACGGAAGCAAACTTGATCCTGAAGTACCCAATGCTCCTGAAGGGCTGGTGATACTTACTGCGAAAAACAGTGCAGAAGTTGATCCGCCGCTGGACAGCATTTACTGGACCAGTTCAAGCCAGATCGTCCAGGACCTCGGCAACATGAACTCACTGTACGACAGCGAATGGTTCGCAACAATGAACGGCGGATCGATCCGCTGGTTCATGGATCAGAGTCTGAAGGAAGGCCTGTACGAAATCTATGTAATGGATACCTATTACAGTTCCGGCGGGTCGCTTGATTTCCTTGTCCAGCTTGGCGGACAGACGCTGACACCGCTGACCTCCGGGACCACCGTTACTTTTATGACCAGCCAGTATGATCCGCGTCAGAATATGGATACCTGGCGCAGTCTCGGAATTTATTACATCATGCAGTCGCGGGATATCCTGAGCGTCTCAACGATCTGGGGACTGCGCGACCAATACACCTATGTGGCCGCGGACCGGGTCATGATCGTTCCCCGTAAAATGACGGACCTGTCACTTCTCAATGCACTGCCGAACAACGGGACCCGCTACATTATGGATGATACGCAGGCAACGATCTCGGCAGGGAACAGCCGGTTCAAAGAAGACAACTCTACCTCATGGGACGATTCCTACCAGCTGATCATCAACCCGAAAAGCAAATGCACGGTCGAATACAGTTCCAAAGAGCCGTGGCCGATCGGGGTCTACAGCATTTACCTCTACATTCCGGAAAGCAAAGGCGGACTGGATGCCGAAATCGAAGTAAGGACCGATAACACACTTCTGGAAACCATCGGCGGGGAGTCGGTCGTCCGGATGCATATTCCTTCCGGCGAAAGCTGGGTACTGGTCGGGCAATATAATACCGACCGCTACTACGAACGGCCTGTAAAATTCAAGGTCAATATTACGATCCCGGAGAATCAGTCCGGGGAGTATCCGGTCGATGCGATCGCATTCATCCATCAGCCCTTTTCCGAGCTGAGCTACTGAAAAGAGCTCCTGCCGTAAAATAAACGCATTGTCACGGATGAGTCCCCGTACCAGACAAAGCGGGGCTGTACACTCAGCCGGGACGTCTGAATAAACAGGAAGAAGCCGGATCGCTTGTGCAAATACACAAGCGATCCGGCTTCTTCTTATGAATCACTCACTCCGGATTACCACGCGAATCATACAGTGAGTGCTTTTGGCATGAACTTATTCCTGCGGAACAGGCAATGTCGATCCGCCGTACGGCATCATCAGTACAGTTGCTTTTTCTCCGTATTTTGCAAGCAGATCATCGACCGTTTTCTGCAGATCATCGACGTAATTGAAATGGAGCTTCTCTACAAAGTCCTGCTGCAGTTCCGTACAGAGATAAATATCAGCCCGTTTCATGACCATTGCGATCGCAGCCGCTTTGTGCCCGCCGAGAACAAATTCTCTTTCAATATGCGGGATCATGTCCAGCGGATTGTCATGGCTGAGCATCCACTGTTCGAAATGCTTTTCACCGAGGCCCTCGATCCCGGACGCGATCCAGATGATCGATCCGCCCTCACGCACAGCCTTTCCTGCATTGTCCAAAGCTTTCTGGGCCTGATACAGATTCATATCCTTCGGGAATCCGCCGGCTGAAACGATCACGATATCAGCCTTTTTCGGGATCGAGAGCGAGTACATTTTGTCCAGAAGTTTGCATCCGGCTCGATGCGCCTGGATCACATCACCGGAAACACAATGACGGATCTGCTTATGTTCATCCAGGACCACATTGACGATAAAACAGACCGGGACGAACTCTCTCACGGAATCAATATCCTCCCGGACCGGATTTCCCTCGATCTTCCCGGTAGCGGCGTTCGGATCCACCATGCGGCTGTGATTTTTCTGGATCGCCTCACGGGTGGAAACGCCCGGCATGATCGCTTTCATGCCGCCGGAGTATCCTGCGAAATAATGATACTCAATATTGCCGAGGCAGATCACGCGGTCAGCTTCAGCCACCGGTTTGAAGACATCGACCGGCGTTCCGTTCTTCGTCACGCCAAGATGGACCATCTCTCCGTTGGAGTCAAGGATCTCATATTCCGCAAAAACCGCCTCACCGCAGAGCTTTTTCTTTTCCTCATCCGTATGACCGCGGTGACTGCCCAGTGCAAGAACAATTTTTACATCCTTATTTTCCACACCGGCGGCTTTGATCTCCTCAAGAACAGCCGGAAGAACTTTATAAGACGGCATCGGCCGGCTGATATCGCTCGTCACGATAACGATTTGTTCCCCGGGCTTCACGATATCACGAAGTTTCGGTGAACCGATCGGATTTGCAAGAGATTCCCGGATGGTTTTCTGCTCATCCAGCGGAATATCCGGAAGATTTGCATGCAAAACACCCATAACATTCTCATCAGGGACGGTGATCTCCACCTGTTCTTTTCCGATCGCAAAGATTTGTTTCATTATCTTGTACTCCTTCGAATCACTAACTGCGGTTCCAATATGATATGCTTCTGCTCGATCTCTCTGCCTTCAATGCTCTCCAGCAAAATTTCGGCAGCAGTCTTCCCCATTAAACTTCGGGGCTGGGCAATCGTCGTCATCTGTATCTGGGGAAGTCCGGCAAGCAGGATATCATCAAAGCCGACCACACCGATCTCCTCAGGCACCTTATAATTATGCTCCAGTAAAAATTGCTGGACCCCGATCGCAATCAGGTCGTTTCCGCAGAAGATCGCGTCCGGCTTATCCGCACCGGCCATCAGTCCGGCTGCCAGACGGTATCCGCTTTCAACAGAAAAACCGCCGTACAGGATCCGGTCTTCACAGATATCCATCCGGAGCTCTTTCAGCCGCTCATAATATCCGTCAATACGGAACTGGTTGGACTGGCTGTCCCGTGTTCCTCCGATAAAAGCAAAACGGCTGTAACCGCACTTCACCAGATGATCAGCAGCGGTCCTTCCGCCGCTGTAGTTGTCAACTTCAATATAGGTGCTGTTTTCTCCCGGAATACAGGAGATCAGCACACTGGGAATGAATGACCCGGACAGATCCATCGGATTTCTGCCTGCGGGTTTGTAAATGATCCCGTCAACGCGCTGGTTTTCCAGCTGTTCGATCTGCTGTTTTTCGATCTCTACATTCCAGTTGGTACTGCACAGGATCGTAGTATAGCCTTTTTCATAGGCATATTCATTTACAGCAAGCGCAATATCCGCAAAAAACGGATTGGAAATATCCGGTACGAT
>CADBKS010000164.1 GCA_902795255.1 uncultured Chloroflexota bacterium | reverse complement strand
TTCATGTGCATGATGTGGCTGCTTCTGCCGTACCGCAGTGCGAACATGGTCTGGGGGCTGGCCGGAAAAGGGCTGCGTACCACGATCTCTCTGGAAGGCTATTATGATAAAGCTCTGGCAAGCATCCTGCAGATCAACATCGGAAAGCTTTCGATCCCGACCGGATCGCTGCTTTTCTTTGCGCTGCTGGCTTTCCTGATGTGGGCATTCCTTCACACCAAGACCGGTACAGCCATGACGGCTGTCGGCTCCAACCCGACTTTCGCGCGGGCTGCAGGGATCGATATTGACAAGACCCGGACGCTTTCGGTCGTGATGTCGACCTGGCTTGCCGCGGTCGGGATCCTGGTCTATGAACAGGGCTTCGGTTTTGTACAGCTTTACATGGCGCCGTTCTATATGGCGCTGCCGGCGGTATCCGCGATCCTGATCGGCGGTGCCTCGGTCAACAAGGCATCGATCACGAACGTGATCATCGGGACCTTCCTCTTCCAGGGGATCGTCACGATGACACCGACCGTCATGAACTCCATGATCCATATGGATATGAGTGAAGTGATCCGCGTGATCGTTTCGAACGGCATGATCCTCTATGCGCTGACACGGAAAACGGAGGCAACGAAATGAAGAAATCTTTAGGCAGTCTGATCCGTGATAATTCCGTGCCGATCATGTTCATCATCATCTGCGCGATCTGTATCCCGATCTCGGGTTTTTCTCCGAGTTACCTGATCAATGAGATCCTGACCCGTCTGGGACGCAATGCGTTTCTGATCCTCAGCCTGCTGATCCCCATCATGGCCGGTATGGGCCTGAACTTCGGGATGACGCTCGGCGCAATGGCTGCGGAGATCGCACTGATCTTTGTGGCTGACTGGCAGATCTGGGGTATCCCGGGTGTTGTGCTGGCGATGATCGTTTCTGTTCCGATCTCCGTATTTCTGGGGTGGCTGTGCGGAACGATCCTGAATATGGCTAAGGGCCGTGAGATGGTGACCAGCTACATCATCAGCTATTTCATCAACGGTGTTTATCAACTGGTCGTGCTTTATATGATGGGCCCGATCATCCCGATCAAACACTCGACGATCAAGCTTCCCCGCGGGTACGGTATCCGCAATACGGTAAGCCTGCTGAATATGCGGCAGTGCCTGGACAATCTGCTGGCGATCCGGATCCAGGGTGTGAAGATCCCGGTGCTGACGCTGATCATTATCGCTGTCATGTGCCTGATCATCGTCTGGTTCCGCCGGACGAAACTCGGACAGGACATGCGTGCGGTCGGGCAGGACATGGAAGTCGCACGTTCTGCCGGTATCGCTGTGGAACGGACCCGCATCATTTCGATCATCATTTCCACAGTCCTGGCAGGTTTCGGTATGGTGATCTATCTGCAGAACATGGGGAATATCTCTACCTACAGTGCCCATTCACAGATCGGTATGTTCTGTATCGCTGCACTGCTGGTGGGCGGTGCCTCTGTAGATAAGGCTTCGATTGGAAATGTATTCCTCGGTGTGATCCTTTTCCACCTGATGTTCATTGTCGCTCCGAAAGCCGGTGCGGTGATCACCGGAGATTCCATGATCGGTGAGTATTTCCGGGTGTTCGTCTCCTATGCTGTCATTACGGTCGCGCTGATCATGTATGAGACAAAGAAACGCAATCAGAAAAGCACCACAGCCCGCCAGCTGAAGCTGGACCAGGAAAGGGAGGCTGAGAATGAAAAATAAACGCAGCCTGTTTGCCAGGATCTGTACACTGCTCGTCATCCTGCTGATCGCCGGATGGATGTTTATCATCGGACGCGGGCATACAGTCTATTTTGATAATAAGACGCTGGAGTATGAAGGCCAAACGTACGAGGCTCCATACCGGGCGGCGATTTTTGTCAACGGTGAGCGTGTTGCCAGACTGAGCCCGAAAGACCGAGGTATGGCGACCTGGATCGGGCAGAATTTCAAGGTCACGATCGAGATCACACCGGAAAAGGGCGCTGATGCGAAAAGTTATGATTTTGCGCTGAAGCTGCCGTACAGTTGGGACGGTATCGTCATGAATGTGCCGGGGCTGATCGCCGGTTTGCCGGAGTCAGCATGGCAGTCAGAATTTGTCTCCATGGCTGTAGAGACCTCAACGGAAGAAGAAGAGATCGTTACGGACGAATTCACGCTCGGCGATATCTGATCATTATATAATTAAATGAATAACAGAAAACGGCCGCGGATCCGCGGCCGTTTTCTGTTATTCATCACCGGGTTCGGAAAGGAACCCCTGTTGTTTCAGGAATTTAAGGTCCTTTTTTGTGAGCTCCGCCTTTTTCAGCAGGTCCGGTCTGCGCTGCGCAGTCCGCAGCAGGCTCTGTTCCCGGCGCCATTCGTTGATCTTCGCGTGGTTCCCGGAAAGCAGAACATCCGGGACCGTCCATCCGCGGAATTCCGGGGGACGGGTATAGTGGGGGTATTCCAACAGGTATTGTGCGTGGGAGTCATCAAACGCACCGTCGGGATCCCCGAGAACACCGTTCAGGTTCCGGCTGATGGCATCGATCAGGATCAGCGCCGGCAGTTCGCCGCCGGTCAGGACGTAATCCCCAATCGAGATCTCATCCGTGACCAGATGTTCGCGGATGCGTTCGTCGAAGCCTTCATAGCGTCCGCAAATCAGCGCCAGACGCGGGTATTCCGCAAAACGCTGGGCGTCCTGCTGGGTGAAGATCCGACCCTGCGGGGTGAGCAGGATCACCGGACAGTCCGGCGGAGTCCCGACGACGGATTCGACCGCGGCAAAAACCGGATCCGGCTTCATCACCATACCGCCTCCCCCGCCATACGGCGGTTCATCGGTAATGTGATGTTTCCCTTCAGCCCAGTCCCGGATATCATGGACATCGACGGAGATCAGACCGTTTTCAATTGCTTTGTTCAGGATGCTGCAGCCCAGATAACCGCTGAACACCTGCGGGATCAGTGAAAATACATCAAATTTCATAAAAGCTATTATAAACGACCCGGACGTAAATTCGCCGATTACGGTTATAATTCCCGAAAGGAATTCCTGTAATATGAAAAAAAGTCTTCCGTTATTTCTGATCCTTTTGCTTATGGGCCTTCCCCTGCTTTGCGGCTTTGATGACATCGTTCTCGAAACTGTTCCGACTTTTGATCCGTTTCTTTCGGGCTCATTTTACGCAGAACCTGTGCCGGATGCGGATCCGGCTCCGGATGAGGAGACGACTGCGGAAATGGTATTGATCCCTGCCGGTCCCTTTCTTATGGGATCGGATTCCGACAGTGCTTTGCCGGATGCGCGCCCTGTTCATGAAGTGACACTGAACGCATATTGGATCGACCGATATGAAGTGACAAACGGACAGTTCTCGAAATGTGTGGCGGCCGGTTTCTGCTATGAACCGCGGGACCAGGGATCCGCGCTGCGGCCTGATTATTATAAAAATGAAGCCTTTGCTGATTATCCCGTGATCCATGTGGACTGGAATCAGGCGAAGGCTTATTGTTCCTGGGCCGGAAAGCGCCTTCCGACGGAAGCAGAATGGGAAAAGGCTGCCCGCGGAGAGGATGGTTTGCTGTACCCATGGGGCAATGAGCTGCCGGATGTGGTCCCGGCTCAGATCGGTCAGTTCGGCAGTGGCGACACGGTGCCCGCAGACGCTTTTCCTGAAGGATGCAGTCCGTACGGTGTCTGTGGCATGGCCGGAAACGTCTGGGAGTGGACATCTGACCAGTATGATCCGGATTTTTACGAAAAAAGTCCCGCTTTCGATCCGCTCGCGGTGACCGGCGGCAATATTTATGTGATCCGGGGATATTCCTGGGCTTATCCATTCAGCCTGATGGACATCACGCTGCGGAATTCTGCTTATGTTCTCACGCATACTTGGGATCTTGGGTTCCGCTGTGCTGCGGATGCAGAATAATATCCGCGATTCCATTGTTAATACTTTGTAAGCAATCTAATATGCATCTTGACATTTGTTTGGGGAAGGATTATTATATCCATCGTTAGCACTTATGAGATTTGAGTGCTAAAAACATGGAAAGTCGATAAAATATCTGTTGATATTAAGGAGTTAGAAATGAATTTACGTCCGTTGGGAAACCGTATCGTTGTTGAACCGATCGAACAGGAAGACATCACCGCCGGTGGTATCGTTCTGCCCGAAACCGCAAAAGAAAAACCCCAGCAGGGTAAGGTGCTCTATGCCGGTGCCGGTGAGCGCAATGACAAAGGCGAACGCATCGCCATGGATGTCAAAGTCGGCGATACAGTTCTTTTCGCAAAGTATGCAGGTACAGAAACCAAGATCGACGGCAAAAAGCTGCTGATCATGCGCGAAACCGACTTGCTTGCAGTTATTGAATAATTCGTAAAAGAGGAGATATAGATCATGGCAAAACAGTTAGTTTTTGGTGAAGATGCACGCAAGAAGCTGAAGGTCGGTATCGATGTCGTTGCCAATGCTGTTGCAACGACCCTTGGCCCGAAAGGCCGCAATGTTGCGATCGATAAGAAATACGGCAGCCCGACCATCACTCACGATGGTGTGACTGTTGCGAAGGAAATCGAACTTCCCGATCCGTTTGAAAATATGGGTGCGCAGCTTCTGAAGGAAGCTTCCTCCAAGACCAATGATATCGCCGGTGACGGCACCACCACTTCAACCGTTCTGGCTCACGCTATCGTTACCGAAGGTCTGAAGAGCCTGGCCGCCGGTGCCAACCCGATGCTTCTGAAGCGCGGTATCGAAACCGCCTCCAAGGCTGTTTCCGAAGATATCCGCAAACAGGCGATCGAAGTTACTTCCAAGGATGACATTGCCAATGTCGCAACCGTTTCCGCTCAGGATTCCCACATCGGCAACCTGATCGCTGACGTCATGGACAAGGTCGGTAAAGACGGCGTCATCACCGTCGAAGAATCCAAGGGCCTCGAATTCGAAACCGAATACGTCGAAGGTATGCAGTTCGACCGCGGTTACATCAGCCCGTATTTCATCACCGACAACGACAAGATGGAATCCAACATTCCGGATCCGTTCATCCTGATTTATGACAAGAAGATCTCCGCTGCGCAGGACCTGGTCCCGCTGCTTGAGAAGATGGTCCAGACCGGCAAACGCGATCTCGTCATCATCGCTGAAGATATTGACGGTGAAGCGCTGGCTACCCTGGTTCTGAACAAGCTCCGCGGTATGCTGAATGTTCTCGCAGTCAAGGCTCCGGGATTCGGTGACCGCCGCAAGGCCATGCTGCAGGATATCGCTACCCTGACCGGTGCGTCCGTTATCTCTGAAGAAACCGGCCGCAAGCTGGATACTGCTACCCTCGCTGACCTCGGTCACTGCGAAAAGGTCATCGCTGACAAGGATAACACCACCATCGTCGGCGGTAAGGGCGACAATGATGCCATCAAGGCCCGCATCGACCAGATCCGCATCGAAATCGACAAGACCACCAGCGACTATGACCGTGAAAAACTCCAGGAACGCCTGGCCAAACTGAGCGGCGGTGTTGCGATCATCCGTGTCGGTGCCGCGACCGAAACCGAACTGAAAGAAAAGAAACATCGTGTGGAAGACGCTCTCTCCGCTACCCGCGCGGCAGTGGAACAGGGTATCGTCCCTGGCGGCGGTGTTGCTCTGCTGAACGCTTCTGCGAAGGTCCAGGGCCTGAAGAGCGACGTCGAAGACGAACAGACCGGTATCAATATTGTCCGCAAGGCACTTGAAGTCCCGATGCGCAAGATCGTTGAAAACGCCGGTAAAGATGGTTCCGTGATCGTTGCCAACATCCGCAGCCAGCAGAAGAGCAAGCGCTCCAACCGCATCGGCTACAATGTCCTGACCGATAAGTACATCGATATGATCGAAGGCGGTGTCTCTGATCCTGCCAAGGTCACCCGCGGTGCTCTTGAAAACGCTGCTTCTATCGCTGCGATGATCCTCACCACCGAAGCGCTGATCACCGACATTCCGGAACCGGAAAAGCCGGCAGCCGCTCCTCAGATGCCTGAGTACTAATACGCTTTCAAATCACTGACAAAGCCCCGGATTGTTCCGGGGCTTTGTATATTTAATGCCCGGAGGATCGCTTTTGTGCCGATCTTTTCTGCCTATCTCTTGATTAAAAAGTCCATTCTGTTATGACAAAAGTAATTTTTGTGGTATGATAATTGTTTAGTTGTTAAAAAATCAGGAAGTTTATCCATATTTGTCAAATGCAGTTTTTGACGGTTTTATGAATTTATTGCAGATGCGGTAATGCTGTATCTGTTCCTATCAGTAATTATCAGGAGGTGCAACACATATGCTGCGATATTTTGTCAAACGCATTCTGTTGGCAATCGTAACCGTGTTCATCATCATCACGATCACCTTTTTTGCGATGAACGCGATCCCGGGTGGCCCGTTCGCTTCGGAAAAAGCGCCGTCGGCTGCAGTAAAGGCAGTGTTGGAGGAACGGTATAATCTTGACAAACCCGTCACAACACAGTTCGTCCTTTATCTCGGCAATATTCTCCATGGCGATTTCGGTGTCTCACTGAAAACAGGCCGTCCGATCATGACAGTCATTACCGAATCCTTCGGGATCTCAGCAAGGCTCGGGCTGATGGCTGCAGCGGTGGCAGTGCTGGCACTCACCATTCATGAGAAAAAGGTGAGCGCGCAGGTAAACCGGGAGATCGCGGCGTACAAGGCATCGGGGGCACCGGATGCGGACGCGGTGCAGCCTTTGGACGCGCCGGGCGAGGCGGCTGACAGCGAGAGGAAGCCCATGGCGCCTGAGGTAAAGCGGAGCATGACATTTCTCCTGCTGTCCATTTTCTTCTGGTTCACGGCCTACAACGCGGTGACCACG
>CADBKS010000163.1 GCA_902795255.1 uncultured Chloroflexota bacterium | reverse complement strand
ACCGCCCGGCAGAAGGGCAGTCCGCTGGTCGAAAGGGAAGCCAAAGATGAAGAGGGCTACAAATATACCTATTATGCCGATCCGAAGCATCCCGAAAAAGCGCTCTATTATAAACGGAAGGACTATCCGGATGTGATCTACCGTTCGGAAGAGGCTAAATTCCGCGCGATCACGATCGAGATCCTGAAAAATTATATCAAGGGCCGCCCGCAGCTGCTCGGTACGGCTTCGGTCGAACATTCGGAGTTCCTCTCCAACCGGCTGACGCGGGAACCGCTGCGCCGTCTGATGCAGATCCAGATGATGCGCCGGGCTTATATGAACAAAAACAATATCGATACGCTGGAGACACCGCTCAAGGAATTCACCCCCTTCAATAAAGATCTCTCCGGGATCCAGCCGGGCGACCTGCGTCCGCTGGCCAGGGACCTGGGAATCCAGCTGAGCATCGAGGATGCCGACAACAAGGCGCTCCTGCTGCAGGAATTCGGACTTTCCGAAGCGGACTATCCGCGCCTGCTGGAAGCTGCCAACGGCGGGATCCCGCATCAGGTGCTGAATGCCCGCAAGCACGATGAGGAAGGGATGATCATCGCGAAAGCCGGTGCTTTCGGGGCGGTTACGATCGCCACGAATATGGCGGGCCGCGGTGTGGATATCAAACTCGGCGGCGAACTGGAAGAGGATGTGCTGCGGGATACCAACCGTGTCCTGAGCCGGCTCGGTCAGGATCCGTACAATATGACGATCGAACAGCGTTATCAGGCTGTCATGAAGGTCGATCCTGCCGAATACGGCATTTACGAGGAATCGATCCGTTCTTATATTGAATATTACGAAAACATGCTCAAGGTGCGCGCGCTCGGCGGTCTGCACGTGATCGGTTCCGAACGGCATGAGAGCCGCCGGATCGATAACCAGCTCCGCGGCCGTGCCGCCCGTCAGGGTGATCCGGGTTCCTCCCGATTCTTCCTTTCCCTGCAGGACGAGATCGTCCGGCTCTTCGGCGGTGAAAAACTCGAGGGCATGCTCCAGCGGGTCAACCTTTTTGACGAAAACATTCCGCTGGAACACAATATGTTCTCCCGGGTCGTTGAGCAGGCTCAGGAACGGGTGGAAGGCTCGAACTTTGATGTCCGCAAACACACGCTGGAGTATGATGATGTGCTGAACACCCAGCGTAAAAAGATCTATGCCCAGCGGGACCAGGCTTTCCTTAAGGAGGATCTGAGCGAGGACATCCTGGATATGCTGAGCACGGACCTGGATAACCGCCTGAACAAGACGGAATCCGAAGAAAAATGGAAGCTCGCGGCCTATCTGGATACGGTCCAGCCGTCCATGCAGATGGAAGATCTTTATCTGCCTTCCTTCACGCACCGGATGCTGATCGATCATCTGCGCTCCCGGATCGGAAACGCGCCGGAGAAAGAAGAACTGATCGACGGGCTGATCGCTTTCGGACGCGATGCCTATAAAGTTGAAAATGAAAACGGGCTGGACCTGATGGAGAAGCTGGTGAACAGCTCACGGGAATCCTACGGTGCGCAGCTCCAGGAACGCAATGCCAATTTCGACCTGTTTGAAGAGACCCTGAACGATAAGCTCAAGGGGATCTCCGAAGCCCAGGATGAGGGACAGGTCGTGGAAAGCCTGAAGCCGGCGGAAGTGCTGGCGGATGCCTGCAGTTTTGCAAGGACGCAGTTCAAGCTCTCCAATGAAAAACAGCGCCGCCTGGCTGAGGGGGACGATGAGATAGTTGAGGAACTGCGCGGACAGCTGGAGCAGCTGCTCTGGGAAACATACCGCGCACGGCTCAATCAGCTGATCTTCAACCGGATGGAAGGCGATTATGTGCCGGTCGAGGACGCGATCGACACCGGAAACTGGGAGGTACTCTCCGAAAAGATCATGGATGCCGTCCAGGATGGTTACGTCAGCCGGGCTGAACGGCTTTACGGGAAGCAGATGCAGATCCGCACGGATCTCAGCAATGCCCTAGTGAATTACAAGGCGGCTGAACTGACTGACCAGCAGTGGTCGCAGCTGATCCGCGTGATGACCACCGGCCAGCGGGTGACCTTTGACGCAAAGACCCATGCCCGCAAGACACGCGATTATCACCGCTGCAATTTCACCTTCTACTGCGGGAAGCTGCTTGAGCCGCTTGGCCATGATGAGCTCCGGAAGACGATCTGGGACCATTACATCCGGGCTGAGGAAGGACTGCGGGAGCTCTTCGGCAAGGCGGACTGGGCCCGCGTCCGTTCCGCGAATTTCACAATGGACCGTCTGCCTGCGGATCAGCAGGAAAAGATGCGTGAGGCTCTCGGAAGTGCTGAATTCGACGCGGTCTGTTCCGAACTGCCGTCGGCCATGCCGGATGCGGATGCGGAAAAGATCCGCGGGGTCCTCGGAAAGCGGATCCAGAACGAGGTCAACCGCAGTGTGTTCCTGCAGGCGATCAGCAAGCAGTGGGTCGATTATCTGACCCAGATCGAAGGCCTGCGGGTCTCGATCAGCATGGAAGGTTATGCCCAGCGCAATCCGCTGGTGGTTTATAAGACGAAGGCCGCGGAAATGTTCTCGGAACTGCTCAATGATATCCGCCAGTCGGTGGTGGAGCGTATGTTCGTGAGCATGCCGCGGATGTCGATGATGACCGCCGTACCGCATCCGGAAGCTTCCGCTGAAGCGGAAAAACCGCAGGAAGCCGAAAAGGCAGCGGGTCCGGAAAAGAAGGGGACTGAAAAGCAGCCCGCTAAGAAAGCAAAATCAAAGAAATGAGCTGGAACGTCTGGGGCCACGAGTGGGCGGAAAGCCTGCTGAAAAAGCATATTACGGGCAGTATGACCCGGCATGCATACCTCTTTACGGGAGCACCGGGCATCGGCCGCCGTACGCTCGCACTGGCCTTTACCAAAGCACTTTACTGCCAGACGCCGCCGGAACCCGGGGAGTTCTGCGGAACCTGCCGGAACTGCCGGCAGCTTGACCGGCTCCAGCATACGGACCTGTTTATCGGTCAGGCGGTGGCTCCCGGCGAGACGCTGAAGATCGATACCGTCCGGGAGATCCAGCATAACCTGAACATGCAGCCTTATGCGGCTCCGTGGCGGACGGCGCTTTTCCTGCGCTTTGAGGAAGCCAATCTCAATGCCCAGAATGCGCTGCTGAAAACCCTGGAGGAGCCGCCGGCGCTCTCCAAACTGATGCTGACAGCCAGCAACGAGAACGCACTGCTGCCGACGATCAGCTCGCGCTGTGAGGTGATCCGGCTGCGCCCGATGGCTTTGGGAGAGCTGGCCAAGAAGCTGGAAACGGCGCGGATGATGCTGCCGGAAGAGGCACTGCGCCTTTCGCATCTGGCAGCCGGACGTGCCGGTTACGCGCTGCGGCTTGCGGACGCTCCGGATGAAGCTGACCGCATTGTCGGCATCGCTGAGGACGGGATCGAACTGCTGCAGGAGGATACCGTCCGGCGTTTTACATACGCGGCAGCGTTCAAAGATGTCAAAAAACGTTCTGCCCTGCGGGAAACACTGCAGATCTGGCAGTCGCTCTTCCGCGATCTGCTGCTGCTTTCTTCCGCGGGCGATGAGGCGGAGATCCCGATCAGCTATCTGGACCTGCGGGAAGAACTGGAAAAGCTTGCCGGGAAAGCGGAACCGGCTGTGTTCCGTGAAACACTGAGCGAGGTCAACCGGATGATCACGTATCTCAACGCCAACGTAAATCTCCAGCTGCTGGCGGAAAACCTGCTGCTGAAATTCCCGAACCTGTGAGGAGGTGCCGATGGAAGAACTTTACGCGAACATTTTCGAAATGGAAGGTGTTGCCCAGCATCCGGCTTATCACGGGTTTTCGTACGGATTGCTGATCGTCGAAAACGACCGGCCCGCGGTCTGTTTCTATGTGGATGACGCGGCGGATCAGAAGCTCCAGTATATCCTTTCAAACGGGATGATCGAGTTTTACAGCGTCGGCGGACAGCGGACGCAGATTTTTTACGGTTATGTCACGGATGGGGAACGCTTCTTCTGTGAACAGCAGGTCTATCCGCGGCAGAACCAGACGGAAGGAGGTCTTCTGTGAAGGAATGTACGCACTGCGGCGGCCCGAATGCGCCGGAAAACCGCGTCTGTGATTACTGCGGTATGGGGTTCGGTGAGGATACCATACCGGAAGGTTCTGTCGACCCGCGCGAACAGGCCCGGCTGGATGCCGAAGCCTGGAAAGAAGCCAACCGGGAAAAGGACCTCGTTGAATTCAACCTGAACAGTAAGGATGATCAGAACGTTGCCATCAACCTGCCGAACGGCCAGACGATCCGCATCAATGATCCGATCGAAAAAGCCGCGGCACTCGCCGGAACGGTGCTGACCGGTTCCGCTGCTTCCGCGCTGAAAAAGGCGGGAAGCTCGGCGGGGCGGATCATCTCCGAAAATCTGCCGGGAGATGATCCCCGGTTCGGACCCGGAAGCAGCAGTTCAGCTTCCCGCAGCAAACCGCAGCAGGCCGCCAAAAAATCCGGCTGTCTTGGCTGTGTGATCCCTGTGGTGATCATGGCTGTCCTGGCAGCGGGTGTATTGCTGGTGCCGGCATTGATCGGATTCTGATCCGGCAGAAAGGATCTTTAACCAAATGGAACCGAATGAAGAAATGAACAATGAAAACACGAACGCGGTGATCCCGGAAACGGATCTGCCCGAAACGCAGCAAACGGAACTCCCCGGGGGGCGGTATAATCTCGAGATCTGCCCGAATTGTCTGGAACCGAATGACGATGATCTGGCTGTCTGCAAATACTGCGGCCAGCCTCTGACACCGGGTGCGGAGGTGGTCGATTCGGCTGCCATGCCGGAAAGTGAACAGGAGCTGGCGGCAAACCGGGCCGCTGCGGCAGCGCAGGAAAATAAGCCGAAGAAAAAGCAGGAAAGCGGGTTCCGGCGTGTGATGCCCTGGCTCGGCCTTTACCTCATTTATTACGCCGTCACAGGCGTGATCGAGACCGCTCACACCGAAGAGCTCAAGGATGTGAAGCTGGCTTATCTGTCCTGGGTGATCTGGTTCGCGGCAGGCATCCTGATGTCCTGGCCGCTTTGGAAAAAGTGGTATCGGAAGCTGCGGCATCTGCCGGAAGAGGATGAGGCGGAAGGGACTCCCGAAGCCGATCAGAATGGGGAAGATGCGGGAGCCGCGGATGATATTTCCGAAGAGACGGAAGCGGAGCAGGATGAAAGCGCCGCGGAACTGACGGACGGCACTTCCGCCCCGGAAACGGCGGATTCGGGATCCACGGAAGCGGATGACGGTGAAGTGCTCCCGGACGGATTTTCCGGTGCCGGCAGCGATGCGGCGGAGGATACCGGCGCGGAAAGCAGAGATGCGGATGGGACAGGAAACGAAGAAGAAACGGACACAGACCGTCTCTCCTGAGCCGGAAAAACCCGGAACGGAGGAACGTCCGGGGATCGGCATCACCGGATTTCTGGGGATCGTTCTGCTTGCGGGTGACCTTTTCAATGTCCCCGCGATCCTGAAGACCCCGGAAACGACCGCTGACCGGATGATGCTTGTCATCGTACTGGTCATGGCCCTGGGCGGGGCAGTCCTGTTGCTGGCGGGCCGGCGGAAGTGAATGGGCGGACTTTAATGATACGAAAGAACCCCGTATTCCGGGGTTCTTTCGTTTGGTTATGATATAATTCCTGTGCCGAAGGTGGGAATCGAACCCACATACACAAGGTACACGATTTTGAGTCGTGCGCGTCTGCCTGTTCCGCCACTTCGGCTGAAAACAAGATTTATTTTATACTGAATTTTAAGCAGGGTCAAGGAATCAGCCCGAAAAAATGACGGCGCGGGACCCTGAAATTCTGGAGGAAAAACATGCGTTTAGGTATCGTCGGCCTGCCCCAAAGCGGTAAAACCACTATTTTCAATGCACTCACCCGCGGCACTCAGCCCACCGGAACCGTTACCGGAAAAATCGAAGTCCATGAAGCGGTCGTGGATGTTCCGGATGCACGCGTCGATAAGCTCGCCGAGATGTTCAATCCGAAAAAGACCATTTACGCGAAAGTGACCTATGATGATATTTCCGGCCTGGATGGCAGCGCGAAATCCGGCATTTCCGGTGAACTGCTCAACAGACTTGCCCAGATGGACGGGTTTATCCATGTCGTCCGCTGCTTTGCCAACGAAAACGTCGTTCACCCGAACGGTTCGATCGACCCGGTCCGCGATATTGCCTCCATGGAGTCCGATTTCATCATCAACGATATGATCTCCGTTGAACGCCGTCTTGAACGCCTGAACGACGAAAAACGCAAGGGCGGCGGACGGGACAAAGCCGTTATCGAGCGCGAGATCGAACTTTTCAACCGCATGCATGATTGTCTTGCCGAGGAAAAACCGCTGCGCGGTCTCGGCCTCTCCGATGAGGAAAAACGCTCCATCTCCGGTTTCGGGATGCTTTCCCTCAAACCCGTTCTGGTCCTGCTGAACCTGGATGAGACGCAGGATGTCCCTGAAGTCGGGGATCTCGGTCCGGAGGCAATGATTTCCGCGATCCGCGGAAAGATCGAAATGGAGATCGCCCAGCTGCCGGAAGAAGATGCCGAAATGTTCATGGAAGAATACGGCATTACCGAGCTGGCGCTCAATCATATCATCAAGCTTTCCTATGACCTGTTGGACCAGCAGTCCTTTTTCACCGCCGGTGCGGACGAATGCCGCGCCTGGACCACCTCCCGCCATGCGACCGCTCCGGAAGCTGCCGGTGTGATCCATACCGACCTGCAGAAGGGCTTTATCCGCGCCGAGGTGGTCGCTTATGACGACCTGATGGAACTCGGCAGCATGACCGAAGCCAAAGCCAAGGGACGCTTCCGCCTGGAAGGCAAGGATTATCTTGTCAAAGACGG
>CADBKS010000162.1 GCA_902795255.1 uncultured Chloroflexota bacterium | reverse complement strand
TGATTTCACCGTTTTCAAAGTCGGCCTCTGTGACCGCATAGCGCTTGTCAGTGATCTGCACTCCGTTGATGCGGGCACCACCGCCCTGGATGGTGCGGTAGGCTTCGCTCGTCGAAGGCTCGAGGCCGGCTTCCTTGAGAAGCTGAGCGAGTCCCATGCCCTCGCCACCGAATGCGGATGCTTCGAACTCTTTTGTCGGCATGTCTGCGGATACTCCGCCGCCTGCGAATACCTCGCGGCTTGCCTCGAGGGCTTTCTGTGCTTTTTCCTCGCCGTGTACGAGCTTTGTAACCTCAAACGCAAGAATCTCCTTGGCTTTGTTAATCTCGGCTCCCTCGAGGGATGAAAGTCTGTTGACCTCGTCCATCGGGAGGAATGTCAGCATGCGAAGGCATGTGTTGACGTCCGCATCGTCCACGTTCCTCCAGTACTGGAAGAAATCGTATACCGGAGTTCTCTTTTCATCGAGCCAGAGTGCGCCTCCGACGGTTTTACCCATCTTTTCTCCGTCGCTCTTGAGGAGCAGGGATACGGTAAGTCCGAATACCTCGTCGCCGCAGAGCTTCCTCGTGAGGTCCACTCCGCCGATGATGTTGGACCACTGGTCATTTCCGCCGAGCTGTGCCATGAGGCCGAAGTCCCTGTGCATAACGTAGAAATCGTAGCTCTGAAGCAGCATGTACGAGAACTCGAAGAACGAGAGTCCTGTATCTCTTTCCATGCGGGTTTTGAAGCACTCAGCGCGCAGCATGGTGTTTACATTGAACTGCGTGCCGATGTATCTGGCAAACTCGGTGAACTTGGCCGGTCTGATCCACTCCGCGTTGTTTACGGATACGGCGTAGCCGGGTTTCGGCTCTCTGTTCTGATGACCCGGCGTTAAAACGCCGTTGTTTCCCTCATATTTCCACTCATCATCGAAATCGAGAAAACGGTCAAACAGTTTCTTGAACTGCGCACAGTTGTAATCGATGGTCTCTGTATCCATCATCTGTCTCATGTCGGTTCTGCCAGACGGGTCACCGACCATGCCGGTGCCGCCGCCGATCAGCGCGATCGGAGTATGACCGTACTTCAGCATGTACGATAGAATAATAACCTGCATGAAATGCCCGACGTGCAGACAATCTGCCGTTGGATCGAATCCGATATAAAACTTGATCTTCTCTTTGCCGAGCATATCTCTCACCGCTTCCTCATTGGTTACCTGTTCAATGAAGCCGCGCTCTTTTAATACATCATAAACATTGTCATAATTACTGACAGTATCAGGAACTTTGATCATTTTCCTTCCCTTTCAAATCAATTTTCGTTGCTTTCTTCCCTTAACGGGTACCATACAGACGGTCGCCCGCATCTCCGAGTCCCGGTACGATAAAGGCATCTTCATTCAGACAATCATCCTTCGCCGCAATAAAGATATCTACATCCGGGTGTGCTTTCTGAAGGACTTCAATGCCTTCCGGCGCCGCGATCAGGCACATAAACGTAATGTTTGTCCCGCCGCGCTGCTTGAGGAAATCGATTGCTGCGACCGCGCTGCCTCCGGTTGCCAGCATCGGATCCACGACAATAATCTGTCTTTTATCTACATCGACAGGCAGCTTGCAATAATACTCCACCGGTTTGTGCGTTTCCGGATCCCGATACAGTCCGACGTGACCAACCTTTGCGTTCGGGATCAGTGCCAGCATTCCGTCAACAAAGCCCAGCCCTGCTCTCAGAATCGGCACAATTGCGACATCTTCGCCCTTCAGCATGTACGTCTTTGTTTTACAGATCGGCGTTTCGATTTCAACCTCTTCAAGCGGAAGTTGTCTCGTCGCCTCAAATCCCATCAGCATTGCAACTTCCTTTGCCAGTTCACGGAAAACCAATTCGAGCTGTTTGATGATATTGGCTTCCTTCCGGTTATTGTTTTCCCAGAAAACATCAAGCTGCGGCATGTTTTCGACATAGATCGCCATGCGTTCATCAAACGCGGTCGAGACCTTGTGCTGGGCTGTTTCAAAGGAAAAATGATTTTTCGCATCAAGTTTGAAGGAACGGATCCAGTCTTTCTGGGCTCTCGGCGGGATCAGTTCGACACCGACCACCTCAGGTTCATCGGTTTTGCTGATTTTGAAAATACTTCCGGGGATGATCCCGTAGGTCCGGTACCATTGTTTCAGTCCGCATACATAATTTTTAGAGAGGATGACCCAGCCCTGAAAGGTCTCGCCATGTGTGAGATCCCTGAAATTGAAAACGACGTTATCGGTCTCATTCGCAGTCGGGAAAATCGACTGAAGCGGGCCGATGAGAGGAATTGTACCTGCTTTCCAATGCGGATATGAAATGCAGACCTCAAAGCTTTCGCCCGGTTCTGCGGGTTCCGCAAGCTGCTCTTCCTCTAATTCATCCTGCAGCAGATCAAACGGGATCTCCCGGGCGGAAGGATCCGGATCATATGTCATCGGGATCGAATTGAATTTCAGTGTCATCGGAACTTTGCGGACGTCTTCCGGCTGCAGTTCTTTCAAAGTCCACAGAACCTTGTTCACCGGGCCGACTTCAGCAAAGCGGGGATCATTCTGCATCACGTAGTTGAATGAAAATACCGTGAGTTCGGAATTCGTATCCATGGGATATTCGATCTGCTCGAGAATTTCTTCCGTGGTCAGCGGACGTCCCTCTTCCATTTCCAAAACTGCCTCGGCAAGATTCAGATAACCGGGATTTACATCCGTCAGCAGTGCCTGCGGGAACCAGAAGCTTCCGATCCGGACCAGATCACTGTTTCCGGAAAGGATGGCGGCGATTTTCTTCCCGATCTGCCTGCCGTACTTTTTGTGGACGTATGCGGGATCTGTCATTCTGGGATCCGGATTGTCATAATCATACGTGTTGAGTTTGTGATCCTTCAGCCCTGACGCGAATTCCCTGAGGCTGCCGTCATCCATTCTGACTTTGATAACCGAAAACTCACCCAGAGACGGGTTGTTCCCGGAACGTACATCCTCCACGATTCCGTGCTGACGATCATTCATCGGAAAATCGATGCTGTCACCCGGCTTATAGGACTTCGACGGACGGTAATATGTATCGTCTTTTTCCGTTTTTTCATCTGATAATTTTTTATACTCGCTGATTCTGTTTCCGATCACCGCTTCTGCCATCTGCAGAGGGGTCATCGGCGTTTCTTTTTCAAGCAGAAAATTATAGATCAGATCAAGGTCGGTTTCATCAATATTTACAGCGGTCCAATCAAGAGTTTTCATAAAACAGGTTCCTTTTTAGAATAATTACGGAAATTGTGTACCAAGCCAGGTAACCGGATTTACATAAGTGGAATTAATGATCACTTCCCAGTGCAGATGCGGCCCGACAGATCTGCCGGTGCTGCCGATCAGCCCGATCAGATCGCCGCGTTTTACTTCCTGCCCAACACTGACAAGAAGCTGGGACTGATGGGAATATGAAGTGTAAACGCCCCAGCCATGATCGATGACGGTAAAATTGCCGTGGATCGGAAGCAGATCCGCAAAGATCACTGTCCCGTCAGCCGAAGCGTAAATATTGATATTGTTCGCTGTACAGACCCCGAAATCAACACCGGAATGATAATTGGAAAACACACCGTTGTTATAAGTTCTTCGGTTCCCGAATCCGGACACAAAGCACGGCTCATCGACAGGGTAGGACATCATGGTCCCCCATCTTCTCGTTTCGGAAGTCTGGGTGAGGTTCTTTACGGTCTGTGTATCCTGTGCCTGATTCGCTTCTTCAAGTGTTGAGGCATCAACACCTTCTACGACCTCACTGGAAAATATGCCGGCCTGAATGATGATCGGCTGGCTGAGTTCAAAATGCTCCGTGTTCAGGGTCCTGCCCGAGACACTGAGCTGCACCAGACCGACCGGTTCCATTGCGTCGATCCCGAGCATGGCATACCAGTCGTCAGATCCGGCGTCGCGGAAAAACCGCAGCGGATAAGATCCGACTGATCCTGATAGACTTTCTATATCTGATGCGGAAATGTGGATCACATGCGTTTCACCCTGTGTAAGGGGCAGCTGTTTGATTTCGATCTCATTGACAAAAGGCGCAACGGAATGGGTCTGAAAGTTTCCTGATTTGTCCGCTGCTTTCCCAAACAACACCTGGGAATCCGCAAAGTCCCAGACACCCTGAGCCCGGTTGACTTTCTGCAGCATCATCGGGTTCATGCCAAGGACTGCACTTTTGGCAAGAATACTGTCGCCGGAATCAAAATTAGAAACCGCAGTGATCGAATCAGCGGCATCATTCCGGATCGTCGTCAGCAGACTCCCGATATACAGTTCTGTCGGTGATACCAGTGTGTTGATCTCACCGAGTTTTTGGGTTTCCATCCCCGAGAGGATCCCCAGCGTGTTGAGTGTATCCCCGATATTGATATACCGGGTAACGATCGTTCCTTCGACACCCTCGAGGGTCGGGATCTTGATGCGTGTGCCGATCGAAATAGCATTCAGGTCCGGGATATTGTTGATCGCAAGAATATCATCAACTGTCGTATTAAACATTAAAGCCACCACCGAAAGGAAATCACCTTCCTCGATGATGTACTCAGCGTATACTTTATCAGCTTCTGCTTTTACAGGATATTGAATACTCACAAAAAAAATTATTGTGACCAGTAAAACTGCCAGACAGCGTCGCGCGATATTCTTATCCATAAATTTACTAGTCAATTTTATCACGCTTTGTACGGTTTTTCAGCAACAGTATTTTGAATCGTGTCAATATTTATAAAGAAAAGACTGTTCCTGATCTGCAGGAACAGTCTTTGGGGATGGGAGTGTAATAAAATATGCGGTTACTTTATTTTGGTAAGGACATCTTCCTTATTTTCAGCAGATGCGGTTTCTTTCGGCAGTTTTTTTGCCTTTTTTGAGCGGATAAGCTTTTTGATCAGGAAGATGATCAGAACAACAGGAGCCGCGCAGAGGAGCAGGATCGGGAGAACCGCAATGAAGAAATAGATCAGGTATTCAATAACATCTTTTCCTGAATCAAGGAGCGATTCAAAAGCGTCTTTGACCGTATCAAGCGGGTTCCATTTCTTTACCGTCCGGGTCGGCTCCGGCTTTACGGATGTGATCCGGATATCGATGGATGAGAGTGCAACGCTTTCTTCCATATATTTGATCTGACCCTTATAAACTTCGATATCGGATTCTACATCGGAAATACTTTCATAGACTTCCAGTGCTTCTTCTGCGTTAGCAGCGGTATCCAGGATCTCGTACAGTTTATCTCTTGTTTTTTCAAGACTGGTCAGTCTGCTGTTCGTGTCCACGTATTCCGAAGTGATGTCCACACCGTAGATCCGTTTGTTTGAAACATATTTAGAAGTGTCGGAAGTCAGGTTTTCAATGAATGAAAGCATTTCCATCAGTTTTTCGGCAGGAACACGGATTGAAAGATCTGCTTTCGGCAGATAGATATCTCCGCTGTAATATTCCTGACTTTCCGTTGAGGAGATCACGAAACCGCCCATCTTCTCTGTCAGGTCAATGATCGAAGCGGCAGCACCGACCGGGTCCATTACCTGGATGTTGATGCTTGCCGACCGCTGGATCATTCTCTGCGGCGCAGACGGACCGGAGTTTGCAGCGGAAGGATAGGATTTCGCATCATAAGCTGAAGACTCTTCCAGTGCATAAGATGCGGCCGGAACCATGTAATCCATCTCGTAATCTGCTGTATCATAATCTTCATAAATCAGATCTGCGTAATATGCTGCACCTTCTTTTGACGTGGACGTTTTTTTCGCACAGCCCCCGAGCAGCAAAGATAGGACAGATAATACGGACAAAACGAATAGTGCAGATTTTTTCATATTGACCTCCATCTCACAATATCAATTATATGATTAAAACGAAAAGTCCCGCGGATAGTTCCCGCGGGACTTTTGATTTCAGAATCGTAAAATGCTTAGAAGAGGTGCCAGATCGCGATCACGGGGGCGAAGGTCGAGGCGACCAGGGACATGACCGTGATAAGCGTATTCAGGGACGGACCGGCTGTATCTTTGAACGGATCACCGACGGTATCACCGATGACTGCAGCCTTATGCGCATCGGAACCTTTGCCGCCGAACTGACCGGATTCAACATACTTCTTGGAGTTGTCCCACAGACCGCCGGCATTGGACATGAACAGGGCAAAGAGAACGCCGGTGATGATGGCGCCGCCCAGGAAACCGGTCAGACCGGCAGGCCCGATGATGAAGCCGACTGCGAGCGGGAAGACGATCGCGATGATCGCGGGCAGGATCAGGGATTTCAGGGCGCCGTCAGCAGCCAGAGCAACACATTCGCTGTAATCCGGAGTGGCTTTCCCCTGCAGGATCTTCGGGTTCTTCTTGAAGACACCGCGGATATATTCGATCATCTTGAAAGCGTTTTCAGTAACGGAGAGCATCGTCAGCGCGCTGAAAAGCGGAGGGCACATGGAACCGAGGAAAATACCGGCCAGCACGAGCGGATCCATCAGGGAAATGCTGGAGAGTTCGAACGCGGGTTTTCCGGCGGCGACCATTGCGGCATTGATCTCACTGACAAAGGCCACGAAAAGACCGAGCACGGTAAGGGCTGCAGCAGCAATGGAGAAACCTTTGGTGATCGCTTTCGCAGTGTTGCCTGCGGAGTCCAGAACGTCGGCGCGGTCGATAACTTCTTCGTCCATGCCGGACATTTCAGCAATACCGCGGGCGTTATCGACGATCGGGCCGTAAGCGTCGGAGGAGACGATCATGCCGGATGTGGCGAGCATACCGACAGCGGAGATCGCGATCCCGTACATGCCCATTTCACCGCCGCCCACAACGAAGTAGGCAACAAGCATCGCAACGACGATACCGACGATGGACGGGACAATGGAGATCAGACCATAGCTCATACCGGAAATGATGGTGATGGCGGCACCGG
>CADBKS010000161.1 GCA_902795255.1 uncultured Chloroflexota bacterium | reverse complement strand
TATATTTATTCTTCTTATATAATCTCTTCCGTTATGTTCTCTTACTCCATAGACTCTTCGTATTGCTTCACACATATATTCTGTATCATTCTTTCTGTTTGAAAATGAACTCATCGTAATGTCCCTGACTGTCCGGTGAGATCCGCATCCGGAGCGTGTCCACCGGATAGCCGAGCGCGTAAAGCCCCCAGTAGCGGCCGTTCCAGAACAGTTCGACAAAGTGGTATTCCATGCCGTTTTGCAGCCCGAAGCTGTTGTCCGTTCCGCAGGATGCCATCCACAGGTTGGAGGAAAAAACGTTCCGGACCCGTTCCTGATCATTGTAGGCGGCATACAGCAGCCAGTCTCCGTCCGGGCGAAGTCCCAGCAGCGCGGTCTGATTTTCGTGGGATTCCCGTCCCGTTCCGGGGGCGGTCAGGGTCAGCCGCAGACCCTTTTTCGGGTACTGCTTGGAGGACCAGCCCCGGATATGGACCGTACCTTCCGAGACGGTCCAGGGCCGGAGCGTCTCCGGCCGGTTGTCGAACAGGGTCAGTTTCATGGGAACGGTTTCCCGGACCGTGCTTTCGGGGAACCAGGCCGGGTCCGCGCACTCGATCGAAAGCAGCGGCAGGGTGGTGATGACGAGTTCGTATTCTTTATATTCGGCTGTGCTGTACGCGATCATCGGGACTGTATTTCCCGCCCTGATGCTGCCGGAAAAGGCGATCCGGACGGATCTGTCTTCCGCACTGTATTTCAGTGGCGGATCGGTTTCCGGATCTTCTCCGGATACCGAGTAGAACCAGCGGCCGGCGGTTTCATCATGGAAAAGCGGGTATCCTCCGAACTTCAGTTCACGGATCAGTTCTTTGCCGCTTTCCGTCCGTCCTTCTTTAATGGCGGCAAAGGACGGATCATCGGTACAGAGCCCGGCATAGCGATAGCGGTCCGCTGTGAGGTGAACTGCGGCGAAGATCAGGATGAGGGAAAGGCACAAAAGCCCGGCGGATAAAAATCGTTTCATGGTCAATGCATTGCGGTTCCCGGGAGCTGTCTGCCTGCCCCGGAGCCGTTTGATTTTAATTCTGCCCGATTCTTTCCATATTGAAAAGGTATCACGGTAAAATCCGTCATCGGTATGATGACAAAAGTATCATAAAATCATGATTTTTTTCCCGAAATATGAAAGAAATTCGATATAATCCCACTTGCAAAAAAGATGATTTAAGAAGGGTATCCTTCATTCCCTTACCGGGACGTCCCGCAAACGATTGAAGAGATTGGATTAGCATGATTACTGAAAGAAAAGATATTCGAAATGTTGCCATCATTGCCCATGTCGATCATGGCAAAACGACACTGGTCGATCAGCTCCTCCGCCAGGCGAAAGTATTCCGTGAGAACCAGCAGGTGACTGAACGCGTTATGGATTCCAATGACCTGGAACGTGAACGCGGGATCACGATCCTTTCCAAGAACACGGCGATCACCATTCCCGATCCGAAGACCGGCGAGCTGGTCAAGATCAATATTGTCGATACCCCGGGACACGCGGATTTCGGCGGTGAAGTCGAACGTGTCATGAATATGGTCGACGGTGCGCTTCTTCTGGTGGATGCGGCGGAAGGTCCGATGGCTCAGACCCGCTTCGTGCTGAAGAAAGCGCTCGCGATGGGGCACAAGGTCATCGTTGTCATCAACAAGATGGACCGCCGCGATGCGGATCCGGATACAACGCTGAACAAGACCTTTGATCTGTTTGTTGAACTGGGCGCGACGGATGAGCAGTGCGATTTCCCGATCGTTTATGCCAACGGCATCGAGGGACGCGCCGGGCTTACGACTGAACTTGGTCCGAACCTGCAGCCGCTTTTCGATGTGATCCTTGAAAACATCAAAGGCCCGGTCGTGGATGTGGATGCGCCTTTCCAGATGCTGGTCACCAATATTGCTTATGACGATTACCGCGGGCTTTCCGCGATCGGCCGCATCAACCGCGGCACGATCCATGCGGGGGATATCATGACCCGTATGATCCCCGATGGCAAGGTCGAACGGCAGTCCGCCCGCTATCTTTATACCTACAACGGTCTGAATAAGATCGAAACACCGGAGGCAACTGCCGGTGATATCGTTGTGATCGCGGGTCTGGAAGGGATCTCCATCGGCGATACGCTGACGGATCCGGAACATCAGGACGCGCTTCCGGCGATCTATGTGGAAGAGCCGACGGTAAAGATGACTTTCGGTGTCAACACCTCTCCTTTTGCCGGCAATGAAGGCAAGTACGGGACCTCCCGCAACCTGCGCAAGCGCCTTTACGACGAACTGCGCAACAATGTGGCGCTGCGTGTGGAAGATACGGACAGTGCCGATCAGTTCGTGGTCTCCGGACGCGGTGAGCTGCATCTGGCGATCCTGATCGAAACCATGCGCCGCGAGGGATATGAGTTCCAGGTCTCCCGCCCCGAAGTGATCTTTCTGAAGGGTGCGGACGGGGAAACCCTTGAGCCTTACGAAGAAGTGGATATCGATACCAGCCCGGATACCGTCGGGACCGTGGTCGAAATGCTCGGCGCACGGAAGGGCCGGATGCAGAACATGGTCGATAATAATGACGGATCGACTCATCTGAGCTATGTCGTTCCGACCCGCGGGCTGCTCGGCTTCCGCTACCAGTTCCTGACCGCTACCCACGGTATGGGTGTGCTGAATGAAAACTTCCTGGAGTATGCCCCCTATGCCGGGCCGATCCAGGGCCGTATGACGAATTCGATCGTTGCCTGGGAAAACGGGACGACCTCCACCTACGGTCTGAAGAACGCCGAAGAACGCGGCATGCTCTTCATCGGCCCCGGTGTGGATGTCTATGAAGGCATGGTGGTCGGCGAATCGCTCCGCGACAGCGATCTTGCGGTCAATGTCTGCAAGAAGAAGCATCTGACCAATATGCGCCAGTCCAACAAGGATATCGAGGTCCGTCTGAACGGGATCCGGCAGATGAGCCTGGATGAGGCGATCGAATATCTGTCCGAGGATGAACTTCTTGAAGTCACCCCGCTGAATTTCCGCATCCGCAAGAAGATCCTGGATACCGAGGAACGCGGAAAAGTCCAGCACAAAACAAAAATGGAGATGCAGCAGTGATCCCGGCGGGCTGCTAAAGTTCTGCCGGATAAAATGGGACGGCCTTCAGCGCTGCCCTTTCGGGAAACGGGGATCCGTATATGCGGATCCCCGTTTTCATACCGCCAAATCTGTCACAATTTTCCGAAATACACGGAAGCCCCGTCAGATATAATTAATGATGTCGTTAAAGTTTTACCGATGGGAAATGGAGGGATCATGTTTGCAGTCGGTGATAAAGTGGTCCATAACGATTACGGGATCTGCCGGATCGTCAAAGTCGGACCGCGGCGTTTCCCCGGACAGGAAACGCGCGATTATTATGAGATGACGCCTCTGGCGGATGACGGGTACGGCACGACCTTTTTTATGGCGGTCGATCAGGGAGAAATGCTCCGCGAACCGCTGAGCCGGGAGCAGATCCTGGAAATGATCGATGCCATGCCGGATATCGATCCGCTGAAAATCGAATCCTGCGGGAACCGCGCGCAGGATATGGAAAATGTCAAAACGGAATATACCAGGCTGATGCGGTCCGGAGATCCGAAAGACTGGGTCCTCCTGCTGCGGACGATCTACCGCAAAAGCCGGCAGCTTTCAGCTCAGCACAAACGGATCCCGGAATTCGAAGCTTACGCCCGGGATAACAGCGAGCGTCTGCTTTACGGGGAGATCGCGGGGGTGATGGAGATCCCGGTGAACCGGGTCGAGCAGTTTATCACGGACCGGATCGAAAAATAATTGTAAAAAAATGCCTTCTTTATAAAATGGATGCAGCTCTGCCTGCGGATAAATAAAAACCGGTATCCCCGAACGGATACCGGTTTTCGCTGATTCGTGATTTTTATTCCCGAACACTTGCTCCGAAGGGCATCAGGGCAAGTTTGGCGAGTTTGAAGCACTGTTTCCCGAAGGGGATGCCGATGATCGTAATGCAGTAGATCAGTCCGCAGACAGCGCAGTCAAGTGCCAGCGGCAGCCCGGAGACCAGCAGCCAGATGATGTTCAGGATCGTGGAGCCGGCCCCGCCGCCGTATACGACTTCTTTCCCGAAGGGGAAGAAGGAAAGCTTTGCAAATTTGAAGCACTGTTTCCCGATCGGGATCCCGACGATGGTGATGCACCAGAGGATCCCGGCAAGAGCCCATCCGAGCCCCATGAACAGTCCGCCGAAAATAAACCATAAGAAATTAGCAATGAATGACATTGGTAAAATTCCTCCTTTACTTATTGATCACATTATTAATGATACATGGATTCCGGATCGTTCCGGCGATTCTAATCCGATTCTAAGAAATACGGTGCCGGCAGGACGAAAAGCCGGTTCACAAAAAACGGATCGGAGCGGTAAAAAATACCGGAGCGGTGCTATAATTTTCTCCCGTGCGGAGCGCAGTGTGATGCCGTGAGGATCCGGAAACGGAATGAGCTGAATTCGCCGTCATTTTTCCGTCATCTTAAGAAAAACAATTTCCAAATTATGATATAATCTTATTCGCTTGCCCGACGAGTCCGGGTGGGTTCTGTATTGCTGTGCCTGAAAGGGCAGCCGGTAACGAGACTCGCTTGCGTCCGGTAAACCGGCAGGAAACTGCCGACAGATTCTATTTGGAGGCTATAGAAAGTGCCAACCATCAACCAACTGATTCGTAAAGGTCGAAAGACCCCGTCAGTGAAGAGTAAGGCCCCTGCGCTGCTGTATACATACAATTCCAGCAACCAGCGCCGCACTCGTGTCGCTGAGGGCGCACCGCAGAAGCGTGGTGTCTGCACGAACGTCCGTGCCACAACCCCGAAGAAACCGAATTCCGCTCTGCGTAAGATCGCCCGTGTTCGTTTGTCCAACGGTCTTGAAGTGACCGCTTATATTCCCGGTGAAGGCCATTCTCTGCAGGAACACAGTGTTGTTCTCGTCCGCGGTGGTCGTGTGAAGGATCTCCCTGGCGTTCGTTATCACATCGTCCGCGGTACGCTCGACAGTACCGGCGTTGCAAAACGCGCTCAGGGTCGTTCAAAGTATGGCGCCAAGAAAGCCAAGAAATAAATAACGGAGATTTTGAATGCGACGTACCAAACCTGAAAAACGGGAAATCCTCCCGGATGTACGCTACAACAGTACATTAGTTACCAATTTGATCAGCCGTATTATGTGGAACGGCAAGCGCAGCACTGCCACATCCCTGGTATATGGTGCCCTGGATATCTGCAGTCAGAAGACCGGAAAGAATGGTCTGGAAGTTCTTGAAACAGCGCTGGCCAATGTAGGTCCTGTCATGGAAGTCCGCCCCCGCCGTATCGGTGGTGCAACTTACCAGGTCCCGGTAGAAGTCCCTGTCAGCCGCCGCCAGACCCTGGCGATGCACTGGATCATCGACGCCGCCCGCGGCCGCACCGGCAAAGCCTTCTCTGAAGATCTGGCCGGCGAAATCCTGGACGCCTTCAATAATACAGGCAGTGCCATCCGCAAACGTGAGGAAACCCACAAAATGGCCGAAGCCAACCGTGCGTTCTCTCACTACCGCATGTAATTCGGAGCCAATAAGAAGAACATGAGAGAGTTTCCGTTAGAGAAATACCGCAATTTTGGGATCATCGCGCACATTGATGCCGGTAAGACCACAACGACCGAGCGGATCCTGTTCTACACGGGCAAGACCTACCGTATCGGTAATGTTGACGACGGCAATACTGTAACGGACTGGATGGAACAGGAACGCGAACGGGGGATTACGATTGTATCTGCCGCTGTGACAGCCGAATGGAAAGGCTATCGCATGAATGTCATCGACACCCCTGGGCACATTGACTTTACCGCTGAAGTTCAGCGCTGTCTCCGTGTCCTCGACGGCGGTGTGGTGGTGTTCGACGCGACTCAAGGGGTTGAGCCTCAAAGTGAGACCGTCTGGCGCCAGGCAGATAAGTATAATGTCCCGCGCATTTGTTTTATAAATAAAATGGATCGGACCGGAGCATCTTACGAGAACGCGATCGAAACCATTCGTCACCGTCTCGGAGCGCACCCGATCGCCATGCAGATCCCGATCGGCAGCGAAGCCAATTTCGAAGGGGTGATCGACATCCTTTCCCAAAAGGCTTTCTACTGGCAGGATGAACTTGGCACGGATATGATCGTAGAAGAAATTCCCGAAGCAATGCGGGAACATGCTGCGGCAGCGCGTGAAGCTCTGGTGGAAGAGATCGCCGGTTTGGACGATGAACTGATGGAGCGGTTCATCGAAGGCGAAGAGCTTTCGAATGAGGACCTGATCCAGGGCCTGCGCCGTGCAGTCATCGCCGGAACCTGTAATCCGGTGTATTGCGGCTCCTGTCTGCGGAACAAGGGCGTTCAGCCTCTGCTGGACGCGGTCGTTGACCTGCTGCCTTCTCCGCTGGACATTCCTCCGGTAAAGGGTCACAGTATCGACGGTGAGAAAGAAATTCTCGGCCATGCTGATGACAATGAACCGGTTAAAGCACTGGTCTTTAAGATCGTGACCGATCCCTATGTCGGACGGTTGGCCTATTTCCGGGTCTATTCCGGAACGGTCAAACAGGGAACGATGCTGCTGAATCCTGTTAAAGGAAAGAAGGAACGCATCGGCCGTTTGATCCGCATGTATGCCGACCGCAGAGATGATGTGAACGAAGTTTATGCCGGTGATATCGCGGCCGTTCTCGGTCTGAAAGATACATTCACGGGCGATACGCTTTGTGATCAGCATCATCCGGTGGTTTTGGAATCAATCAGTTTTCCGGAGCCGGTCATCTCAGTGGCGATCGAGCCGAAGACGCTCGCTGATCAGGAAAAGATCGGTCTGGCCCTGCAGAAACTGGCGGAAGAAGACCCCAC
>CADBKS010000160.1 GCA_902795255.1 uncultured Chloroflexota bacterium | reverse complement strand
CCACCCGTCGGCCCCGGCACCCCCAATTTAATGTGTTTGGGATAACCGTTTTTATATTTCTTATACAGCACATATTCAGGTCCGGCAGCATGCTCCCGAGAAGCATTATGCTAAAGCTCTTCGGCTCCACCTGCTTAGCAGGTGGTTTTCTCTACCATGAAAAAAAAGCCGTCCTTTTGAAAGGACGGCTCACTTCACAAAGTACCTGCTCAGCAGTATTTCGCGATCATGTCGCGGATCTTCGCCGCGCAGGAGGCTGCGATCGGTTTATCCTCTTCCTGGAGCGGATACAGCGGAGCCCGGACATCACCGGCATCCGGACCGCCGTTGATGCGGATGATCTCCTTGAGGACCGCATAGAGATTACCCTTCGCGGTGCACATTTCGTAGATCACGCGGCAGCAGTCGTTCTGGATCTGACGGGCTTCTTCCATTTTTCCTTCATGGAAAAGTTTGAAGATCTGCAGGTAGAGTTCGGGCATGGCGGCGTATGTGCCGCCGATACCGCCGGAAGCTCCGGCTGCCAGACCGGAGAGCAGCTGTTCATCCGGGCCGTTGAAGACGACAGCGCCTTCATCTTTCCACATCTGGATGTCCTGTACCGGCATCGAGGAGTTTTTGACCGCGATGACCCGCGGGTTCTGCATCATGGTTCGCAGCAGGGAGGTGCTGAGACTGACGCCTGCCAGCTGCGGGATGTTGTAGATAACGAAATCCGTATTCGGTGCCGCGGAGGAAATGTCATTCCAGTATTTCGCGATGGCCCGGTCCGGCAGGTGGAAATAGATCGGCGTTATGGAGTTTCTTGCATTCATCCTCGAAGCTGTCTTCCAGTGTGATCCTGCCTGAAAGCAGTTCGGCATGCCCGGATCTGCCGGAAATGGTGTGGGCGATCGCGATCTTCATGGCATTGAAGCCGTCATAACCGAGTTTGCGGCTGAAACGGGAGACTGTGGCCATGGCAGTCGCGCAGGCTTCGGCAAGATCAAGGATCCCCATTTCCTGCACCTTTTCGGGAAATTCGGTGATGAAGTCCGCGATCTTTTTTTTCGGAGACCGTGAGATCGTAGTAGCTGCTGCTGATCTGTTCAAACACGTTGCCGCTGTTATCTGCCATAAACCCTCCGTTCGGTAACAGCATTTTACCATGGAATTCGGGCCGGAAAAATCAGCCCTGCATGGGACTGTCTGTTTTCCGATATTCGGGCCTCTTCAGGATCATCAATTAACGATTGCCATGCGTATCACGCAGTAAGCTTTTTTGAAAGATATTTGCCATTATATAGAGACGTATACTTTTACGAGCCGAGGGTGCACAAATAAAATAGTCGTCTGCGACATAATAAAGGGGGTGCCGGGGCCGACGGGGCGAAGCTCCTGCTCCGAATAAAAATCGGGCGAAGCCCGTACCATACGGAGCAGGTATTGGGCTGCCGCAAGGCCATCCCGATCGGCCCCGGCTAAATAAACCGGGCGCGGCAAGCAGCCTATGCAAACACACGAGTAACCGGGCCGCGCCCTGCGAAGCACTCACTTCCGATTGCCATGTGAATATTAAGGTAATCTCTTGTGGCGGTTCGCTCTTACAGCAAACCGTACATCTAAAGGCCGGCGATGTATTCATCCATTGAGCGGAATCTTTCCAGCACGTATGCCCGGAACAGTGAGAGCCCTGCTTCCGGATCGATGTATGAACCGTCCGGCCAGCGTTCCATCTCCCGGGCGTAGGCTCCGGATCCGAAGATATCCGCTTCGAAGGAATCGATCATAGATGTGATGTTTTCATCGGACCAGCTTTCTGCCCGGAGCTGCGCGTATCTGTTTCTGATCTCAGCGGCGAACCCGCTGTTCTGCCGCAGCAAGACGGAAACCGGGCTGAACCGCAGCTCATACCGGTTATTGTCCGGCCGCAGCGCATACGGTGCTGTGGTGTTATGCTGTTCCAGCGCGACCGTATTTCCCCAGGAGCGGTCCATATCCCAGGGCGTGTACAGGATCTTTTTCCCTTCATCCGATGATTTTATCGTGTAGATGATGTTGTTTGCGCTTTTTCTCGCGGTGCCGATGCTGTCATCGGCCTGGATCAGTTTCAAAAACAGCCAGATATCCACCGCGTTTCCGGCGTCATTGTGAGCCAGACCGTCCGGGGCGCCGGCATTGATGTATTCAAAATATTGTTTGAGGATGGAGAAGCCGTAATCGACTTCAGCGGCATCCGCATCAAACAGGGGAACCAGGCCGCTGTTGTCCGCGGTGGTGAGCTCCTCTCCAGGCCCCCAGGTGCTCTGTTTGAAGATGAACTCCTCATAATGCCCCATGATGTTGGGGACGATATGCATTTGTTTTGCGTCGATGGGGCTGCCGATGGCGTACAGTCCCCAATACTGACGGTTCAGAAAGAGTTCTGCAAAGCGGTATTCGTTTCCGTTTTGGATGCCGAAATTGTTGTCAGCCCCGCAGGAACGCAGCCACAGATTGGATGAAAAGACATTCCGGATCTTTTCCTGGTCGTTATATCCGGGGTAAAGCAGCCAGTCACCGTCCGACCGCATCCCCAGCAGGGAAACCGGAACTTCATGCTCTTCCCTGCCGCCCGCCGGCAGGTACAGGGACAGGCGGAAGGCCTTTTTTTCGTATATCGCGGATCCGTGTCCCCGGATATGGAAGCGTCCGTCCGATCGGACGACGGGCTGCAGGACATCCGGACGATTGTCGATCAGCATAAAACGGACCGGATAATCCGTATCCTGAACGGGCGGCAGAAAATCCTCCGCGTCACATTCAATGCGGATCAGCGGCAGCGGGGTGGCTGTCAGGCTGTATTCCCGCCAGACGGATCCGTTATAGGCAAGGAAGGGAACCGTCTGTCCGGGGATGATCTTTGCGGAAAAGGCGATCCGGATGTCTTTTGCTGCGGCGGTAAATGCGATCTGCGGATCGGTATCCGGAATATCCCGGGAGACGGAATAAAACCATCCGGCGGTCCTTTCATCATAAAACAGCGGACAGTCGTTGAACGAAATTTCGTGTATCAGGTTTTCGGCAGTGGGCTTTCCCGTCTCTTTGATACGAGTGTATTCCGCCGGATCCGTGATCCACGCGGAAAACTCCGTCCGGTGCAGTGAACCGGCGGATAAAAATATCAGAATGGATACCGAAATGAGCAGGAGCCCTGCTGACAGCCAGCGTTTCATGCACTTTATTATAACAGCCGGCCGTTTGGGCTGATTCAGAAGCAGGCAATATTGCTGTCGGTTCGGGATTCCGTCCCGCCGACCAGTACGCCGTTGTCCAGGCGGACGATCATCTGTCCCCGTCCGAAAGCGGATGCGGACAATTCTGTGCGGATATCGTGCCCCCTTCGCTGCAGCGCGCGGGCAGTCTCGCTGCTGAAGCCGGATTCCACGGTGACGCTGCCGTCCCGCATCCACTGCCAGCGCGGTGCGTCCAGTGCCTGCTGCGGGTCGAGCCTGAAGTCAGCGTAATTCATAACCACCTGCACATGGCCCTGCGGCTGCATGTAGCCGCCCATAACCCCGAAGGGGCCGACGGGTTTCCCATCCCGCATCAGGAACCCCGGGATGATCGTGTGATAGGTGCGTTTCCCGGGTTTCAGACAGTTGGCGGCCTGCGGATCCAGCGAAAAATCAGCGCCCCGGTTCTGCAGTGCAATGCCGGTCCCTTCGATGACGATCCCGGACCCGAACCCCATATAGTTGGACTGGATGTAAGATACCATGTTCCCTTCACCGTCCGCGCAGCAGAGGTAAACCGTACCGCTTTTCGGCGGGACTGCGTGCGTCCAAATCCGGGCCTGATCCGTCATCCGGGCTGCCCGGGCGGCACTGTATTCCGGAGAAAGAAGCATTTCTGCCGTGACGGTCATTTCTTCCGGATCCGTTACATAGCGGAAGGCATCGGCAAAGGCCATTTTCATGGCTTCGATCTGCCGGTGACAGGTTTCCGGGCTGTCTTTTTGCTGAAATTCGAAGTTTTTCAGAATATTGAGAGCCATCAGTGCGGCGATCCCCTGTCCGTTCGGAGGGATCTCACAGACTTCGTATCCACGGTAGGCAAGCCGGAGTGGTTCCGCCCATTGCGGCTTGAAGGCGGCCAGATCCCCGTAACGCAGGTATCCGCCGTATTTCCGGCTTTCCGCATCGATCATCCGCGCCAGGTCTCCGCTGTAAAAGGCAGCGGAATCCGTTTCTCCGATCGCAGAGAGTGCGGCGGCATGGTCCGGCAGGCGGATGATCTCTCCCGCTTCGGGAGCCTTCCCGTCCGGCGCGAAGGTGCGGAACCAGGCCCTGAATTCAGGCCCGGTCAGGACCGTCTGATAACGTTTGAACGCCGACTGCCACATCTGGGCCAGGTTCGGCGCACAGGGCCAGCCCTCCGAAGCGTATTTCACCGCGGGAGCCAGGTTTTCGGCCAGTGTCAGGCGGCCGAAACGTTTTGTCAGCTCCGCCCAGGCTTTAGGAGCGCCGGGGACCGTGACAGGCGTCCAGCCGTACCGGGGCATTTTGCCGTTCTCATCCTTTTTATCGGAAAAGATCCGCTCGATGCTGATCCCCTTAGGGGCCGGACCGCTTGAATTCAGCCCGAAGAGCTGCCGTTCTTTTTCGGACCAGATGATCGCGAATGCATCCGCCCCGATCCCGTTGGCGGTCGGCTCAACGACAGTCAGGGCAGCTGCGGCGGCCACGGCTGCGTCCGCCGCGTTCCCGCCCCGGCGAAGGACCTCCAGCCCGGCAGCCGCGGCCTGCGGGCTGGAACAATTGACCATTCCACCTCGTGCATAGACGGGGTAGCGGATGGAGGGATAGGGATGATAAAGCGGGTCAAATTCCGGTTTCATGGCAGACCTTTCCTGAATTGAAGATGTGCGGCGGATAAGTAGTTTTTCGGTACCCATCATTATACCCGATGCGTGCGGGGACATGTACCTTCTGCGCATGCATGGATCCGATCGGAATGGCTTATGAAATGGCCGGTAATTTTCATTTGTGGTATATTTGAGGAGGCTCTGCCGGTCTTCCGGCCCTGAATGCCCGGTCCCCGGCATCATGATGAGTTGAAAAAGGTGATAATGTATATTGAGAAAACCGATAATATGGCGGACCTGTTCCCGAAGCCTCCTGTTCTGAGCGGAGAAACGCTTATGCTCAGGCCGCTCGTACTTTCCGACACGGAGGACCTGCGGAAACTCACGGAGGAGGAAGCGGTATACCGCTAACTGCCGACATTTCTGTTTGAGAAAAAGTATGAAGGAGCGGAGGCGATCCGGCGGCTTTATGATGAGTGTCTGAAGGATTCCCTGATCCTTGGCGTTTTCAGGGATAAGTGTTTTTGCGGTCTTGCAGAAATATACGGCTACCGGGCTCCGATCCGAAAAGCGAGCGTCGGTTACCGGCTGCTTCAGGAACAGTGGGAAAAGGGGATCGCTTCGCAAGCATTGGGGATCATGGTGAAGGAGCTTTTGACGAACCGGGAAATCGAGATCATCACCGCCAGTACCATGCTTGAAAACCGGGCTTCGGCGCATGTGCTTGAAAAGAACGGATTCACCCTGGTCAATCACGCAGTTCCGGAGGACTGGGGATTTGCCGAACCGACGCCTGCGGATAAATGGATCCGGTAATTTTCGGGCTGTCTGTTCGCTGCGGCAGCTTATGACCGCTGCCTGCCGGCACGCGGCTGTGCCGGTTGGATCCTTTTCATCAGGATGCGGATCTCCGGCTCCCGTTCTCTCTCCGGTTCAGTTCCTTTTCCACCCGGTTCAGGGTTGAGAAAAACCGCTGCGTGGCGACCGCGGGCCCGATCAGGATCAGGACACCGAAGACATTCCAGTAAAACATATGTTTGAAGGATGTCAGGTTTCCGCTGATCCCGAGTTCGATGGCTTTTTCCTTCAATTCTTCGGCAATTTTCGCCATCCAAACCAGTGTGTAAATAAACAGGGTCGGGATCCCCAGCAGATAGGCGATCCAGTAGCGCTGTGTCCGTCTGCCGATAACGGTTTCGATCTCGTCCTGGAGCCCGAGCTGCATCCAGACCAGAAGGAAGAGCCCGGCCGTGAAAAAGTCGGTGAGGCCGATCAGAAATCCGTTCCTGTTTGTATGCTCAAATTTCATAAAATTCCTCCGGAAAGTTCTGACTATCCGGTGTAGGCGGAATCCGCGCCGTTTTTGAAATTCTGCTTTGCGAGCCACTCCCGTTCCTCATCGTTTTCCGGGAGGTCGATGCGTTCGATTTTGAAAATGACCGGTCTGGTGCCGTCATTGCAGCAGGTGATCATGATCCGGTCGTCATTCGTCCAGCCATGCATGATGGCCCCGCCCTGAAGGGCTGTATAGACGTAGCGGCTGACCGCGTCCCAGGCTTCCCCGCAGAATTTTCCGTTCATCAGGTGATAGAAATCATCCTGCTGCGGGGTGCGTTTCAGCAAAAAAGCATCCCCGACATTAAAGAAGGGGCAGGGACCGGATTTTGGATCGGCAGGTATTTTTCCTGGTATTCCGCAAAACATTTCTTTTCGAGAACGGTGATCCTGCATTCGTGCTTCATTTTCTGTTTCCTTTCCGGCCGGTGAAGCCGGGCCTTTCTTCCGGCGGACCTCGGATCCGTGGTGCACGGAAGGCCCGCCGTGTGTCATGTTCAGCCGGAATTATAGCACAGAGCGGCGCTGTTCCTGCCCCAATTACTGTGCTCATTTCTTGTCATGTGCACCGCAAATGGGGACCGTCACGTGCTTGCAGCTGAACACAGGTACCGGCGCTTTACAGACCGGAGCAAGGCATCGGCCCAGCCGGTGGGCATGATTTTTATTGATAAAAAACCGGCTCCCCATAAAACTCAATTTATGGGGAGCCGGATCCGACAGGCAGAGAGCGTCAGGATGTCTACTATATGAGCTCACTTAGATATGCACATGGCAGTCGAAAGTGAGTGCTTCGCAAGGCGCGGCCCAATCGTTCGTATGTTTGCATAAGCTGCTTGCCGCGCC
>CADBKS010000159.1 GCA_902795255.1 uncultured Chloroflexota bacterium | reverse complement strand
CGGCCGCGAGGACCCCGAAGGAAAGCAGGATCGGGAAATTGAACGGGCGGATGATCAGTGATACCCCGTAAGGCATTTTATAGACCCGGGTAAAAATGCTGGGGAAACAGCACAGACCGCTGTAATGCAGTTCCGGCCGCGCCCAGCGGCGCAGTCCGTGTATGATTTCATTGATCTCCAGGATCACGGTCCCGATATCGCAGAAGTAAGCTTCCGTCACGGACCTGCCCAGATCCTGATGAAGCGCCGCTTCGATCTCCGTCTCAAATGCCGTCAGGGCACTCCGGAGCTTTTTCAGCTGCGCGAGCCGCCATGAGACATCGAGCGTTTCGCCACTCCGGAAAAAAGCGCGCTGGTTTTCAACAATTTTACGGATCCGTTCGGGTGAATATTCCATAGGTTCGATCCTTTCCGCACCGCACTGGGAACCGGGTCCCGCCGGCTGCCGGGCGGCAAAAGAGTAAACAAATGACCGGCATTCGATCATAAAACAGACATGATCCGTGATATTTTACCCGCAAACAGATAAAACCGGCGAGATCCGCCGCAAATTAATAAGCAAAGGACGCAGCCGGGCTGCGTCCTTTGCTTACAAGCGGCTAAAAACAGCCGCGGAGCTCACATTATTCAAAGCTGATGACTTCGAAGTTCCCCTTCGCCAGCGCTTCTTTGATCTCGTCGTGAGTCATTTCTTCCTTGAGGTTCAGAACAACGCTCTTATCCTCGTGATTCGCCTGGCAGGATTCAACCTGCGGAAGAGCTTCCATCATTCTTACCAGTCTGCCGGAGCAGCCGCCGCAATGCATGCCTTCAACCTTCATGTTGACAGTCGTCATAATCGATCTCCTTGATTTGGTTTAGCCGGGCGCCACCGGTCGGAGACCTCTCAGGGCTGTTGTTGCCGCGGGCTTTTTACAGTCCGCAGCGCAGCCGGGTCTCCCGATCAGCAGCTAACCTGTTCTTCGGCCTTTTTACAGACCTGTGACTGCTTCCGGATCCCGGTGCCGCCCGGATCCATGATTCTCACATGGCCGGATAAGGGCAACTCCGCCGATCCTTCAGCTGAACACTTATATTATACCCCCGATGGGTATACAGTCAATAATAATTTGACAATTTTTTACAAGAGTTTTGCGAATAATTTTCCGAAAAAAATCCTTTTCGGATCTGCGATAATATGAAGCGGCCGCGGGGAGCTCCTCCGCGACCGCTTTCGATCGGTCCAAAAGGAACGGACTAACGCAGCGTGATCAGGATCAGCAGCAGATAGAAAATGATGATCAGCCCGATCAGCCCCAGGAAACCGAACAGCCCCTTCCGGCAGGCCCGGTAATTGCGGATGTAGTTATGCTTTTTGAAAAGCAGGGCGGCGGGCAGACCAATGAACGGCAGGATAAAGCTCAGGATCGTATACCAGAAGCTGCCGGTATCACGCGTCGGCCGCGGTTTGATGACGACGTTTTCTTCCGCCTCTTCAGCTTTTTTCTCAGCTTCAGCCGCTTCCTCCGGCGTGGTATTGACGCCGACGATGTTGAGCACCTTCAGCGGTTCATTTGTCTCACGGATCCGCCGGTATTCCTCGATCTCACGGTCACTGCCGTAGACAAAATGGTCATGCCCGAGGTTCTCCAGATGCGGATTGTCCCCTTCAGCGTAAACATGTTCCGACCCGTCATAGGTAAACAGCACCTTGTTCTGTTCAAGATGCGGATCCGGCAGCGGGATCGCGGAGATCAGCGAACGGGTATAGGGATGCAGCGGATAATCGAACAGTTCCTTCGCAGTGGCGACTTCAACCAGATTTCCCTTGTAGATCACACCGATCCGGTCGGAAATATAACGGACGATCGACAGGTCATGCGCGATGAAGAAAAAGGTAGTGTTCCGTTCATGCTTGAATTTGTTCATGAGGTTCAGGATCTGGGCACGGATCGAAACATCCAGCGCGGAGATCGGTTCGTCCGCCACCACAAGCTCCGGTTCCATGATCATGGCGCGGGCCACACCGACACGCTGCCGCTGCCCGCCGGAAAATTCATGCGGATAACGCGTCAGGTGTTCGGGGAGCAGCCCGACATCATCGATGATCTTTTCTACCTTACGGACCCGGTCCGCCTCATCCTTGTAGAGATGGAAGTTGTTCAGCCCCTCGGAAATGATCTGGTCGACGGTCGCGCGTTCATTCAGCGAGGTCGCGGGATCCTGAAAGACCATCTGAATATTGCGGATCACTTCACGGTCAAGGGAATGCGCGATATTGCCGGAGATCCGGACACCCTTATAATAGATCGCGCCGCGCGTGAGCGGGTTCGCCCGGATGATCGCCCGGCCGACAGTCGTCTTCCCCGAGCCGGACTCACCGACGAATGAGAAGGTCTCCCCTTTGTAAATGTCAAAAGACACATCCTGGACCGCGCGGACTGTATGCTCCCCCTTGCCGAAGAAGATATCCACATTCCGCAGAGACAGGAGCACCTCCTTTCCGTTTGCCGAGATCGGGCCGTGCTCGGGAAAATGCTTTTCTTTCGTGTCGATCAGTTTGATGCTGTTATCGGTATAGGCCATATCTTATCCTTGCGGTCTCAGATGTTGAATACTCTGCGGAGGGTCCCGTTGATATCCCGGATGATCTCCGGTTTTTCCACCTTCGGGGCGCGCGGATCCAGCAGCCAGGTTTTGGCATAATGGGTATCCGTCACCCTGAACATCGGCGGCTCTCTGAGAGTGTCCAGCTTGATACAGTAGGGGTTCCGCGGAGCGAACGCGTCGCCCTTGATCACATTGTAAAGGGAAGGCGGGGTCCCCGCGATCGAATAAAGCTCCGTATCCTTTTCACAGAGCTGCGGAAGCGATGAAAGCAGCGCCCAGGTGTAGGGATGCCGCGGATCATAAAAGACCTCTTCCGCAGTCCCGAGTTCGACGATCTGTCCGGCATAAAGGACAGCCACCCGGTCCGCGACATTGGCGACCACACCGAGGTCATGGGTGATAAACACCATCGTGTAATTGAACTCTTTCTGCAGATCCTTGATCAGCTTGAGGATCTGGGCCTGGATCGTCACATCCAGCGCGGTCGTCGGTTCGTCGCAGATCAGGATCTTCGGACGGCAGGAAAGCGCGATCGCGATCACGATCCGCTGGCGCATCCCGCCGGAATACTGGAACGGGTAATCATCATAACGGATCTCCGGATTCGGAATGCCGACCTTGCGCATGAGTTCGATCGCACGTTTCCGCGCTTCCGTTTCGGAAACATGCTGATGGCGGATGATGACCGAAGAGATCTGCGAACCGATCGTCAGGATCGGGTTGAGCGAAGTCATCGGGTCCTGGAAAATCGTGGCGATCTTATTTCCGCGGATCTCGGACCAGTCGGCAATGCAGTTGACTTTCGCCATGTTCAGGTAGGAAGCCCCTTTATATTCGTTTTCCGTCTCGCCTTTATAGCTCACGCGGAAAACAGCCGTCTCGAAGATCTCCCGCAGGACCGTTTCGTCATTCAGATCCGAACCGTTCGCGTACGCCGCGCGGAATGCCTTTTCTACTTTCCGGATCAGGATCGGACGCCTGACAGCCGAGTATCGGCTCACGGACATCCAGATCTCTTTGGCCAGGATCTCATTGCGCGCCTTCACTTCATCCGTCACGCTACCTTTCAGGCCGGCATATCGGTCCAGCTTTGAAGCCTCCATCGAAACAAACCGTCTGACCGCGGCATTGACCGTGAAAGTAAGGTCATCGAACCCCTCATCATAAAAGATGATATCCCCGTGATCGATATAGCCGTTATTGTCAAGTGTCCCGGCAAATGTCTTGGTCAGGACGGATTTTCCGCATCCGGACTCCCCGACGATCGCGATCGTTTCATTTTCATAAATATCCAGTGAAACGTTCCGGATCGCGGTCAGTGTCCGCCCGCGGACTCTGAATTTTACATCGAGATCCCGAATGGACAGCAGCTTTTTTTTGTCTTCCATTCTCTTCTCCTCCAGCAGTTCAGCAAATCTTATCTCTAATACCCTTGATCAGCAGCTGATCAGATCATATGCGTACGCGGATCAGCCGCGTCACCAAGGCTCTGCCCGATCAGGAAGAGCACGATCGAAATAAACGAAGAAAGGATCACCGGCGTCCAGAACTCCCAGCCCCATCCGGGGGTGACCATCGCAGCCTGGGAGTTGAACATGATCTTACCGAGCGTCATTTCCGAAATACCGAGCCCGATGTAACTCAGGAACGCTTCGGATCCGATATACCCCGGAATTGTTGTCGCCGCCATGGTCACGATGAAGGAGATCATGAACGGCAGAATGTTTTTCGTCGCGATGTGGAAGGTAGAAGTACCCAGACATTTGGACGCCAGGTTGTAGTCCCGGTCGCGGATGATGATGACCTGCGTCCGGATCGAGTAAGCCACACCGATCCAGCCCATGATCGTCATGGAAAAGATCAGGGTCCAGAAGCTCGGGGAAAGGACCATCATCAGAACCGAGGTGACAAAGATCCCCGGGACGACCACGACCACATTCCGGACTTCGTTCATGATCATATCGACCCGTTTGGAGAAGCCCCACACCGCGCCGAGCAGGATCCCGATGCCGAAATTGATCAGCGTACAGATCAGCGAGATCGTGATCGAGATGCGGGCCCCGTACCAGAGCCCGTCAAAGGTGGACTGACCGGAGCCCCCGGTACCGAAAAGCCAGTGGATGCTGAAGCCGAACTTCTGAAAGGCTTTCCCCGGACTCAGATGGCGGGACTCCAGATCCATGATGTTCTGATATTTGTCAAATCCGGAGAATATCGGGTAAATGTACGTGAACACCAGGATGATCAGCGTCAGGATGATGATCACGATATTGGACTTCTTGCGGAAAAAGACACGCCACACCGATTTCCAGTAGGAGTATTTCGGCGCGTCGATCTTTTCAATGGCGGACAGGTCCTGCCCGGTCATTGTAAACAGTTCTTCATCGGATAAACCGGTATCGGAAAGATCGATCCGTTCAGTATTGTTCGTTTCCATACAGATCACCTCGCTTTTGAAGAATAGGAGATACGCGGATCCATGATCGACATCGTGATATCCCCGAGGATCGAACCGATGATGGAAAGGAACCCGTAGAAGAACGCAACACCGAGGATAACGGAGTTGTCATACGCCTGGATCGCCTGCACCAGCAGACCGCCGACGCCCGGGATCGCGAAGAGCCGCTCCATCATGATCGAGCCGGTCAGGGCCATGATGATGGTGTTCGGGATCCCGTGCGTGATCGGGATCGCGGCATTCTTGAAAATATGCTTGGCAAAGATCTCAAGTTCCGAAAGCCCTTCCGCGCGGGCGAACTTGACGTAATCCGAATTCATCTGATCGACCATGTAGCGGCGCATCCACTTCATCGTGCCCGCGACAGAGGCCGCAAGGGAGGCTGCCACCGGTGTGATATACATCAGCGCCGTGGGATTGTCCAGGCTGAAGATCACCGGCAGTCCGGCTTTGATCGCCAGACCCTTGAACATGAAGTAGTAAGCCAGGGAAGGCACCGCGATCATGAAGATCACATAGGCATTCCCGAGGCTGTCGACCCAGGTATCTTTTTTCTTCGCCATCAGGATCCCGAGCGGCAGCCCGAGCAGATAGGTGAAGAAGGATGCCAGGATACTGATGATGAAGGAGTAAAACATCTTGGAATGACTGTCTTTTGTCAGTCCGGTATTGGTGTAATCGTCAACATATTTATCCGCGTACACGAGATTGAGCGCCCGTGAACCGTAGAGATATGTAGCGGTATGAACATCGTCAGCACTGACTTCGACATCGCCGGACGGATAGTAAACCGTATGCGGAACGTAGGTCCCCTGTGCCTGGGTCATCGTATCGAAAGCGTCAACGCCCTTATTGACGGTAAAGGAAGTACCCAGTCTCAGTTTGACAAAATTCTGGCGTAGCCAGGGGAAACCATCATCGAAGTACAGCAGATATTTATGGTAGGTCCCGTTGCCCATAATGGCGGGAGAGAACTTCTCACCGCCGTATGCGGGATCGTGCAGCGTAAAGGTAAGCCCGCGCTCACCGATATCATGGTCGGCGGGAACATAATGGATCGTATCGAACTGCAGCAGGCTTTTAAAGAAGTTCACGACACGGGGAAGCACAGGCGTATTGCGGTAGGCGAAGAGGGAAGCCTCACCGCCATTGGCGACCCGTTTGGAGTTTGCCATCACCGCGTCCAGGCGCTGGATCGTATAGCCCTTGCCTTCATAGTATTTCGTGAACTCCGCGACCCATTTTGCGGTATCCTCACTGTCCTTGTCGGGCGTCCGGCCGATCGTAGCAACGGTCTTCCGGTACTCATCGTCCATCTTCCCTTCCTTCACCAGATCCGTCAGATATTCCGGATAAGTGACGCGGGTCAGATAACCGTATTTCTGCCACATGGTGTACATGTAGGTGATCTTCTGGTTATTGGAAAGCTTGATGTACTGCTCATCCTCGGAAAAGATCAGGTTTTTGTCCAGTACAAAGAAGAGGAGAATAATGATGATGCACATCGCGACAAAAACCGATACCATACCGCGGATCAAACGTATCAGAAAATACCTCATAAACAATCCTCCTCGAATATCGCAGAAATGCGGATGTGCTTTTTTACAATTGTACGTTTTTTTCCCGATTCGGGAAGAAAGACAGCGCTTTCTTCCCGAATCCTCATTAAATCCGCTTCAAATGAAGCGAAACCGATCAGAACATACCAGCACGGTCCATGAAGCGGCCGTCGCCGTAAGGCAGGAAGCTCTCGATATAGCAGCTCGGGTCGCCATGGTCGGAACCGTTGGAACCGCTGAGCAGGATATCCGTATTCACTTCAGAGCCGGAATTGGTGTTGTTCTGGACATTCCACCAGTCGGTCAGGCTGCTGAGCGGGATCCCGTCAAAACGGACCATACCGTCGAACGGAGCTTCGAAACAGGTCTTGAGAACATAGTTCTGGTTCTGATCCTGTTCATCATATTCCAGATACGGATAGTCGATCACGATCTGATGATCAGCGGA
>CADBKS010000158.1 GCA_902795255.1 uncultured Chloroflexota bacterium | reverse complement strand
GGGATAACCGTTTTTATATTTCTCATACAGCACATATTCAGGTCCGGCAGCATGCTCCCGATAAGCATTATGCTAAAGCTCTTCGGCTCCACCTGCTTAACAGGTGGTTTTCTCTACCATGAATAATAAAAAGGGGAATCTTCGATTCCCCTTTTTATTGTTCATATTTCCGTTTTGAAAGCCGATCGGCCGCCCGGCTGATCAGCAGCGGTATTTCACTGACCATCACGACCAGCAGGATCATGATCAGCGCGTAGGCATAGATCTCCGCATACTCATTAAAATAAATACTGGTATTGACCGCTTTCCCGAGTGAATTTTTCGTCTGGACAAGGTATTCGGTGGATACGACCAGTTTTACGCCCATTCCCACCGAGCTGATATACGCCTGCTTCAGATACCCCGCCATCATCGGGATATAGACACTGAAAAGGACCTGCGGGCTGAATCCGCTGTTCATGCGGTAGACATCCACCAGATCCGGGTCGATCCTGCGGCATCCTTCACAGGCGGCCTCACTGATGATCGGGATCAGGATCAGCGAGGTACCGATCAGCGGCACCCGTTCGTATTTCGTCAGCACCATGATGATCACGACCAGTACGACCATCGGGATCGAACGCAGCATGACCATCAGCGGCCGGAACAGCGACCGGATAAAATCACTGAACCCTTCCGCAAGGCCGATCGGCAGGGCGATCAGCGTCGAAAGGGCCAGCGCACCCAGCAGGTGCCGCAGCGTCGTCCAGATCAGTGCATAGGTACGCGGTGTACGGATCAGGCGGAAAAAGGCTCTGAGGATCTCAAAAACGTCCGGGAAAACCAGCCTGTCGTTTTTGATAAGACCGGCTGCCCGGATCAGGCAGCCGATCAGAATGATTCCAAGGACAAACGCAAGCGTTTCTCTTAATTTATTCCGCCCCATAGTAAAATTCGTCAGCAGGGACAGAACCGCCGAACTGGGTCAGATCCACGTTCGCAGTGGTTTCGACCTGTTCTTTTGCTTCCCAAGCACTCATCCAGCGGATCGCGCAGTTCGGAATGGCGCTCATCGCGACCTTCGGATTCGGCAGGATCTCCAGTGCAACAGCAGCTTCGGAAACGGCTTCCACATCATCGGTGCACTTGCCGGCAGCTTCCGCAGCAGCGGTCAGGAACGCAGCGACGCCTTCCGGATCGGCTTCAGCGGTTTCGGGTTTGACAAAAAGCCCGGCCTGGGTGTACCCGTCAAAACCGGTCGCGTTCTTATAAAGATCATTGACTGAATAAGCGGTGATCGCTTCATTCTTGATCTTCGCGGCGGTCAGCGCCGGTTCGGCAGTGACAACAATGGCGTCCGCATCGGTCAGCAGCAGGCTCTGGGTGTTGGCGGCACCGGCGAGATAGGCAACATTTGCCGGCGTGATCCCGTTTTCAGCCAGTGCGTAAAGGACGACCGAAGCGTTGATCGTGTTTTCACCGAAAAGGGTGATCTCCGCGCCATTGATGTCCTCAAGCTTGAAATCCGCTTTCTGGGAAGCAATGTAGAGATTGCCCCAGGTCACGACTGCAGCAAGCTGATAAGCGGATTTACCGGCTTTATAGAGCTTCGCACCGGCATTAATCGGCGCGATAATGAAATCGGCAGAAGCATTTGCGAATTCCGCGGCAATGGTATCGGCCGCGACAAAAGTGTAGGAATCCGGATCTTCCGCAGCCATCACGGCCAGCGCAAGTGCGGGAGCACCGCTCGGAGCAGAGACTTTAAAACCGTCCGCAGAGACCGGCAGAATGATCCCCAGCATCATCACGGCGGCTAAAACCAGAACAAATAATTTTTTCATAAAAGTTCTCCTTTACAGCCCTTTTTAAAAGGGGTGTTTTGTCGCAAACAGTATAATGCGGCTAACTGTTTCTGTCAACAAAACCAAAAATCCCGGTTTACGGCAGCCGGGCAGAAAGTTTTCCTGACAGTGATATCAATAATTATAACGAAAGAACCGGGGCATTTTGATTTACAATAATAAAATATGAATATGACAGCAGCGGCAGGCGAGGTCCCCTTCAGGAAAATTTCGGGAACCGTCCCCGCCGCGCTGAGCGTCCTTTCCGGCCGCAGGGACCGGAAAGGACCGGCATTACTGAAAAAACCGGAGCTCTTATGAATAAAACGATTGGGATATTGCTGGCTTTTCTGGTGTTTCTGACCGGCCTTTCTGCCGCACACGCGCAGGACACGCCGCCGGTCACTTTTGACATCAATGATCCCGGGACTGCGGAAAAAGTTTCCGATACGGAAGAAGAAGAGGAGAACGACCCGCGTATCAAACTGAATATCAGCTATCAGATCGACGATGAAGAAGAACCCTTTCTCATTGGCAAATACCGGAACTGGCCGGGGTTTTACTTTAATATCGCATCGCCGGTGATCGAAGGGTACGCACCGGACACCCGCCGGCTGACCGGCGTCCTTAAAGAAGACCTGGAGATGACCGTTTATTATCATCTGCAGACCTATACGCTGACGGTCCATTACCGTCTGCTGGACGGCAGACCGGCCGCGCCGGACTATCAGTCTCAGGAAACCTTCGGCAGTGAATACCGGATCCGTTCGCCTTACGTCGCCGGTTACAGAGCGGTCAGGGATGAAGTTTCAGGAGAAATGCCGGGACGCGACGTTGAGCTGACGGTCTTCTTTGTCAGCGGCAACGCAAGATTTCAATAAAACCGAAAAGGGGCCGTTCGAGTGAACGGCTCCTTTTTTTCAGGAAAGCTTTCTCCGGATGGTCAGGATATTTTCCCCGTCCTCCCGCCTGTAGTACATATCATCCATATATTTCCGCGCCATAAAAATACCGAGCCCGCCGATTTTCCGGTCCTCAGCGGAAAGCGTCACATCCGGGGCCTCCCTTTCCGTTGGATCGAACGGTTTGCCGCTGTCACGGAATTCAAGGCGCAGCGACTCCGGATCTTTGTCGATCCAGAGTGTGACCTTTACATCTCCGCCTTCCGGGCCATAAGCATAGCGGGCAATATTGACAAAAAGCTCCTCAACGGCGATATCGATCTGCATCCGGATCTTCGGGGAACACGATGTCTTCTCAAGATGCGAGCCTGCAAAGGCAAGCACCTCCGGCAGGTTTTCAACAGCCGCCCCGACCCGGATCGTATCAGCATCCGGCTCCGGCCCTTTGTAACAGAAGCCAAGCATGGTGATATCATCGAACTGATCCGCCGTCCCGACAAAAGCCGTCAGATCACTCTGCACCGCTGACAGGATCTGATCCATCGGCAGGGAAGCAGCCCGGTTCAGCGCTGCGATCAGGCGGTCCTCACCGTACAGTTCATTTTTCGGATCCACCGCTTCCGGGACTCCGTCCGTATAGACGAAAAGTTTATCTCCCGGATGCAGCTGCAGCTCATATTCCTTCGAACGGACACCGGGCATCGCTGCCAGCACGAGAGAATGTTTATCCCGGTACATCTCAAAATCTTCACCGGCCCGCATCAGGGCGGGATATTCATGTCCCGCATTCGCGCACCGCATCAGGCCGGTCTTCAGGTCGATAATGCCGATCCAGACCGTCACGAACATCTCCGCATCATTCCCCTCGCAGAGCATATCATTCACCGCCGCAAAGATTTCCGACGGGCTTTTGCCCTCTTCCGCCTGGGAACGGATCATCGTTTTGCTGCGCATCATGAACAGAGACGCCGGGATCCCCTTCCCCGAAACATCCGCAATGACCAGGGCCAGCTGATCCGGACCGACAAAGAAGAAGTCATAAAAATCACCGCCGACCTCTCTGGCCGGATCGATGATCATGGCGATCTCAAAATCATTTCTCGGGAAGCTGCAGTTTTTCGGCAGGGCCGACTCCTGGATCACCCGGGCAAGCCGCAGTTCCTCTTCAAACCGGTTCTCCGCAGCAGCGATATAGCCTTTCAGGGAAGCTACCATCCGGTTGATCTCATCGGATAGCAAAACGAATTCGGCTGTATCCCGCACATCGACGGACTGATCCAGATCCCCGTCCGTGATCCTGTTCAGCGCCGCGTTCACGCGGTCAAGCCTGTCGACAACGATCCGCTGCACCATCAGGGAGATCATGATATACACGGTCAGGATCAGCAAAATATCCGCATATGCCGTCTCAAGCGTATCAATATCCCGGCCCTCATACACCTCACTGAGCGGCATCATGATCAGGAGAACGGAGCCATCCTCCAGCGTGTCCGTCCTGCAGAGGGATTCCGTATTGAAAATGACCGCATTAAAGAAATGTCCGTCCGGATTTGTACGGATCGTGTCCAGAATATCCCGGGGCAGGGAAAAATTTTTGTGGTTTCCTTCCAGGACCGCACCGCTTGCCTTAATAATGTCAAACGTGCCGCTGCCTCCCGTATAATAAAGCGTTTCCGTATCCAGACCTGCCGAGAGGACCTTCCGGTAAACGGCCCGAAGGTTCTGCGCCCCGGCTTCCATCTGCTCCTGCGCGTTCTGAAACGCAGTCTGGCTCTGGATCGAATACGTGAACAGGGTATTGAAAATAACGATCACCGCGAGGACAACAAACATCCAGAACTGGAAGCGCTCCGCCAGACGCTGTTTTTCCGATATATCTTTTCCGAACGGATTCAGCCATTCACCGGAGATCACATGAAGCAGGCCGGAAGATACAGACAGTCCGACAGCCGTAAAAAGGATCATCGGGGCGGAGCAGGCCTTCACCACATAGTAAGCCATCTTCATGTCGTCCCTGTGTGTGATCAGGACGACATACATGTGGAAGACTTCCATGGCAGCGCCGAGAATAAAGGCATATGACGGAGAGGGTTTTCTCCGTTTCAGGACAAAAACGCTCAGGATAACGGACAGCACGCCCGCAAGACAGGTCGAAACACTGCAGGCGATCCGCGTATACGATCCGATCCCCCAGTATGTTCCCGCAATAAACCGCTCGACCCCGCCGATCAGCCCGGCGATCAGGCCTGAAACCGGGTGAAAGAAAAGCCCTGCCGCCAGCGGCCCGATATCACGGACGTTCAGGAGCATATGCTCATAATCCACCGCGAAATGAGTGGACAGAACCGAGCAGATCCCGTAAAGAATGCCGATCCCGGCAACTGCCGGTGCGGACAAATTCCGTCCCCTGCATTTTATCCAGAGTACAACCGTCAGCACGATATACAGGATCGTGACAAGCGACATTTTCAGGATCATATCCAGCATAGATCAAACCCTCCGGGAAAAAACCGGATCCGTATCCGGCCGGAATTAATTATAACAGCAGCCTGGTGCGTACAGACCGCGGCCCGGCATAAAAAGCCGGGCTGCTTTTTTCAGGGATCCCGCAGCGTCCCTGCGCAGGACTGTCATTTTCCGAAACGGGAAACAAACTCATCTTCGGTGATGACCGGAATGCCGAGCTCTGCGGCCTTTTTATTTTTCGATGAAGCCGAAGCAGCGTCATTATTGACCAGAAAATCCGTCTTTTTTGAAACGCTGCCGGCAACTTTTCCGCCATTGGCTTCGACATAAGCCTTGAAGGCGTCACGGTTTTTGAACTGATGAACATCGCCGGTGATGACAAACGTCATGCCGGCACAGGTCCCCGCAGCCTCACCGGCCGGTTCAACGGACGGGATCTGCAGGAGTCCGAGCAGTTCGTCGAAAGTTTTCCGATTGTCCGGATCATCATACCAGTCATACACCGCACCGGAACGTTCCGGACCGATCCCGTCGACCTCCGCAAAACTTGTCCGGGCCGCAAGCGCATCCGTAAACCCCGGCCAGCCGTAAGCGCCGACCAGACGCTTCGCGGCATCAAGACCAATCTGCGGAATGCAGAGCGCAGTCAGGAAATGCGGGGCATCCGTACCGGTCCGCGACCGTTCGATGGCAGCCATCAGGTTATCGCTGCTTTTCTGCCCGTATCCTTCCATGGTCCGGATCTCCGCGGCATACCGCTCCAGTTTGAAGATATCCGCAAAGGAATGGATAAACCCGGCCGCGACAAAATCGCGCAGGGATTCGATCGAAAGCCCGTCGATATCCATGCCGTTCTTGCTGACAAAGCGCTCATATTTTTTCAGGTTTTTGGCAGGGCAGGCGAGATTGGTACAGCCAAGCGTCCGCGCGCCGTTTGCCCCTTCCGAAACGACCGTATCCGCGCCGCAGGCGGGGCAATGTGCCGGCGGTTCATATTTTCCCTCCGCCCGCACGACAGCCACGACCTTCGGGATGATCTTATTGGCCTTGATGACCTCGATCTCGGTCTTTCCGTTTTCACCGATCCCGAGACGGTCCATCTCACTGAGATTCACCAGAGAAGCCCGTGAGACGGTCGTACCTTCCAGCTGCACCGGATCAAAAACCGCCACAGGCGTGATCGTCGTGACACCGCAGGACCACTCGACTTCCCGCAGCACAGTCCGGGCCGTCTCATCCTGCCATTTGAAAGCATATCCGGCACGCACCGCGTGATGGCCGGTCACATTTCCACCCGAAGCGTAAACCGTATCGTCATAGCAGATCACAAGTCCGTCTACCGGGATCTCCATTTTTCCGTCCTCGACCGTTTTTGTCCACCTTGCGACCGCATCCGGCAGCCCGGCCGCGTCCGTCAGTTCCCGTTCGACCGTGGTGAATCCCAGGTCATCCAGATACTGCATGCGGCTGCCCCAGGACCGGATATCGTCATCAATATGGACCAGTGTGAAAGCATGAAAACGGATATGACGATTTTTTACATCCTCGAGCCGTTTTTCGTCCAGGCCCAGCGTGCCCGAAGCCAGATTCCGCGGATTGGCATATTTTTCAAGCGGGTCGGAGATCGCCGCGTTGATCTTTTCAAAATCCGGATAGGTGATCGCCGCTTCACCGCGGACCACCATATGGCCCGTGTAAGGGATCGAAAGCGGGAAACCGGCAATGGCTTCTTTCATAAAAGTGATATTGGTCCCGACCGTTCCGTTCCCGCGGGTCAGGATCTTCACCAGACGGCCCCCGTCATAGGTCAGGACCAGTGTGAGCCCGTCAAGCTTCCATGAAAGCCACACCGGGAGGTTCCCCGCCCAGGCCTGCAGTTCTTCGACCTTCTTGGTTTTGGCCAGGGAAAGTGCCGGGAATTCATGTGTCTCTTTTGCCCCGGCAATATTCTCATCTGCGGCGCTGC
>CADBKS010000157.1:7209-13738 GCA_902795255.1 uncultured Chloroflexota bacterium | reverse complement strand
GATCCGGAACTGATCGATGAACTTTTCGCCTTCTATCAGAAGGAAGAAGCGGATTTCGCTTCCAACCGTCTGCCGCCCCCGTGGCACCGGACCTATCCGATCGGGCTAGATGCCGAGATCGTTTCCATGCAGATGCTGACGAAAGCCTGGAAAGAAGCCGGTGAAAAGTATGAGCGGGAGCACGTGATGCCCTGGTTCTATGATACCCCGGGACGCTGCAAGGTCAGCATTATGGACGCGCCGGAGGATCACGGACAGCACCGCTGGACCGTTGACACCCCGGAAGATTATAAAATGATGCAGGCTCTGTTTGAAAAACTGGATGATCCGCTGACAGCCGGCTGGCACGATGTGCTGAAGGTCATTGCATCCGATCCTTCACTGGAATTGATCAATGCCGCATCCAAAGCCAAGGATGTCCGGGTCGTTGATACGCGGAGCTGAACAGGAAGACAGGTCATGAGTCTGATCACGATTTTCATTACGCCGAAAGGTTTTGACCGGGATCACATTGCCCTCATTCAGCGCAATGCCGTCCGGTCCTGGAAAGCGCTCGGAAGCGATGTGGATATCCTTCTGATCGGTGATGATCCGGGTGTGGAGGAAAACGCAAAAGCGCTGGGGGTGCGTCATATCCGGGAAGTCAAACGCAACGCGTCAGGCACTCCGATGCTGGATGATATTTTCCGCCTCGCACGGGAAAATTCCGATTCGCCGCTGCTGGCTTATGTGAACGCGGATATTATCCTAAAGCGGGATTTTGTCGATATTTCCCGGAAGATCCTGGAGAAGGAGAAAGAATTCCTGCTGGTGGGACAGCGCTGGGACCTGGATGTTCAGACGGACCTTGATTTTTCTGAAGGCTGGGAATCAGCGTTTGATGAAGACCTGAAGGCTCGGGGCCGCCGGCATCCCGCTGGCGGCAGTGACTATTTTGTCTACCCGCGCGGGATCTTTCAGGAGATCCCCGCATTCGCGATCGGCAGGAGCGGCTGGGACAACTGGATGTTTTATGAAGCCCGCCGCAGAGGCTGGAAGCTGATCAACTGCAGCAATGCGCTCAATATCATCCATCAGGACCATGACTACGCTCACCTTCCGAACGGACTGCCGCATTACCGGCAGCCGGAGTCAGCGGAAAATGTCAAAGCCGCGGGCGGAAAACGAACGATCTTTACGCTGCTTGACTGCAATTATCAGGCGGATGAAACCGGTGCCGTCAGCCGGATCCCGCTGGACAATAAGAAGAAGATCCTCCGGGAAATTGAGATCTTCCCGCTGGTGACGCTCAAATCGAAAGCGCTCGGCAATGCCTCATTTGCATTGTTCCATCCTAAAAAAGCCTATTCGGAATTCAGAAATCGGAGTAAATCATGACAAGGATCGGCCAGAATCCCGCAAAATTTGTCAAAGATGTCGCCAAACCGGCCCGGATCACGGTCGCTGTTCTGAACTATATCCCGTTCCTGAGCGGTTTTTATGCCGAAATGGATGGCGTGCTGAAGGCATGCCTGAATTCGATCTATAACACAAAGCTGGATGAGGATTTCGACATTCTTGTCTTTGACAACGGAAGCTGTGATGAGATCAAACAGTTCCTGCTGAAGGAACAGGCTGAAGGCCGGATCCGCTATCTTTTCCTTTCCGAAAAGAATCTGGGCAAGGGCGGCGCGTGGAACATGATCTTTGACGGAGCTCCGGGAGAGATCATCGCCTATACCGATAATGACTGTCTGTTTACGCCGGACTGGCTGGAGAAGTCGCTCCGTATTCTTGAAACCTATCCCAACACCGGGATGGTGACGGCGCGTCCTTTCCGGACAAACGCGGAGCTTTATTCATCGACGCTTGCCTGGGCCGAAGGGAATGCTGATGTGACCCATGAACAGGGCGACCTGATCCCGTATGAGGTTTTCCGTGAATTTGATCTGAGCCTCGGCCAGTCTGAAGAAGATATTTCAGCGCATTACCGTGAAACGACCGATCACCGGCTGACATATAAGGGTGTTCCGGCGATGGTCGGAGCCTCTCACTGGCAGTTCACTGCCTATAAAGAGCGCCTTGCTGAATTCCTTCCGTTCCGGATGGACCGTCCGATGGGGCAGGTCCGGCAGCTGGATACCCGGATCAACGAAAAAGGCTATCTGCGTCTGATGACGGAAAAGCCCTGCGCGATGAACATGAGCAATACGCTGGATGATTCGGTCAAAACTGCCGAAAAGCAGCAGGAAAAGAAGAAGGGCGGTTTAGCCGAATTTCCTCTTGTGAAGAAAGTGCTGCTCGGGATCTATAACCGGATCTTCCATCTGTATTACGACAAGCGCTGAATCCGGGTCAGTCTTTCAGGAAAAGCTTCCATTTTTCCGGCAGACCGTCCATATCTGTTGAGATCTCAAAAGCATTCTTTTTGCTGAAAAATTCGTATAGGGATGCATCTGGGCTGCCTGAACCGGGCTCGGTTTCCGAAAAATAACCGATAACGGGCCAGCCCTTCTGATAAAAATGCCAGACCTTATACAGTTTGTCTGTCAGGATCTCCGGCCTTTCCGCTGCGCTGATGCTTTTCAGCCCGTCATTGATAAAAATTATCGGACGCCGTTCTTCTCCGAAAATTTCCGTCAGCCGTCCGGTCATGGCATCTGAGGCCGGGAGCCCGAAAAAATCCGTTTCGATCTTTTTCAGAAAGTCATAACGGAGCTGCATGAACAGTCTGCTTTTTTCCCTGAAAACCTCAGAGAGCACGATCCCGCACTTTGCCGATTCGGAAAGCGAATGGATATGACCTCGGATATCGGACAGGACCGAGAGCTTTTCATTGAGCAGATTGCGTGAAAAAAGCGATCCTTTCGGACAGTACGATCCAAAAAAGTTCGTGTAGGGAACGAGCGCGTCTGCGATGTGGATCGAAAAATTGTAGACATCCCCGGGATCCGCGTCCGTGTTTTTCTCAAGGTTTTGCCATCCAGGGACCTTTCCGGTATTCAGGATCACGAACGGCTCAATATTCTCTCCGCGGATCCTGGCAAGCAGTGTTCTTACGGTTTCCAGAAACGGCTCGTCAAAACTTCCCTTCAGCGGTTCGCATTTGTCCCACGGCACATCGATCAGGACGCTCCCGACCCGCTTTTCCTTCAACCCGTATATGGACGAATAACTGTCTTTATTGGTCAGAAAACTTTCATCCGGGACGATGCCCCACAGGAAGTCATCCGGGAAGATATAGGATGCCGTATAGGTTTTCATTTGAAAGCCTCTGTCAATGCGGTGATATCATCAGGGAGTGACTCTTCGGAAGACAGCTCCAGCAGGGTCCTGGTCAGGATCAGCGATCCCCGGTCGTAATCGATCGTTTCCTGGCGGATCATGCCTGCTTCCGGGTCATAGGCAAAAGTGATCGTCTGGCTGCCGGGACTGTCCGGAATGCCGTTCAGAGATTGGGAAAAATGCAGGCACTGAAGCCCGGATGCGTCCGGACCGCATGGAGTTATGCCCGTAAAGACCGCGGAGGATCTGACGATCTCCGTAAAATCTTCCCAGCAGCTGTAATCGTAATTCAGCTTATTCTCCGTTTCTGCATTTAATCCGTGGAGAAGGTCCAGAATGGTGTCATCTTTCTGCCACTGTGCTGAGCGGATCTTCCGGTCAGACGCTTCCCGTACCAGTGTCAAAATTTCGTGTATTCGTAAATCTTCGCTTACGAAAAGCCATTGTTCAGATATGTAGCGGGTATAATACTGTTCCGCCTGGCTGACCGGGATCAGCGAATGGGCCTGTTCTTCGGAGAGAGCGTAATCGATCAGATAGCTTTCGCAGATCCATTTCCCGGCCGTTTTCAGGCTTTCATTCATGCTGCTGATGCTGCTGACCACCGGACGGACTTCTTCGGGAATGTCTTCCGGCAGGTCTGCGGCGGAATTTTCGGAAACTACAGGGTAATAAACCGTTTCGGGGTCCGGACCTTCTGCCAGCTCCATGGCGGCGGGGTCCCAGGTCAGCGTCCACGGGCCTTCTTTCCGGTATTCGATCCCGCCGAGAGATAGATCCAGGTTTTCTTCGGGAAAGGCATTTTCACTGAAAAAGATATCACAGGCAAATTGTCCTTCCGCAGGATCGGTCCCGCAGGATACACGGGGCTGGACGATACCGCCGAGATCGGCAAACTGAAAGGAAATGTCAGAAACGGCGGTTTCCCCGGAAAGAATGTAAAGCCGGATCCGTTCTTCCTCCGGAAAGCTTTGGATCCGGGTGACACTGAGGGAGATCCCTTCATCACGGAGCAAAACCTGCCCTGCCGTATCGCGAAGGTCAACGGTGCATCGGTGCGGGCTGCTGAAGGTCCTCCGGGCATAAAGGTGGTCCATTGTGATGCGGACGGGATCCCCGGATCCCAGCGGGGCAAAGACATATGCGTGGGCCGGAGAGTATTCATCGTCGTCAGTGAGGTTGAACCCGTACAGGTTTCCGCGTGTCACCGCGTATTGTTTTCCGCTGTTCAGATCCGTGACGGAGATCCAGCCGAACCTTGTCAGGGTTTCATCTTCCCTGAGCATGCGCACGGAGGGCTGCAGCATGGTCGCTGTATTGGTCTGTGCGGTGGCTGTAAGCGTGAATTCGGCATCCGATACGCAGTCGGATATCATTTCAGATCCCTGCTCCTGCGCCGTATTTGCAGAAGAGAGAATGACTGCTTTTGTGAAGCCTTCGGAAAGCGGCTGCGTATCATATGGGATCTGGTTGAAATTGAAATAAAAAGCCTGCGGGGTTTCATCGGTTTCAAAAATCAGCAGGCCGCCGATGATCAGCATGGAATTGAACTCAAGAAAGCTGTAGCGGGAGGCGGAGGACGGTGTGAGAAAGGTGCCGCTGTCAAGCACGAGCTCGGCAGCCGGCAGATAGGAGCCATATAACCGGGTGTTGTCGGTTATTTTTGCACGCCAGGTTTCCGGCTGCAGTCCGGTCACGTAAAACCGGATCAGGATCCGTTCTTTTTCAACGCTGACCGAACTGACGGTAAGCTCTGCCTCCTCGTTCTGAGCGGTGAGGACTGTTTCGGAAAACGGAACATCCAGAATGTATATCGGGGTCCCGGGCCCCGGAAGCGTGATATCGTCAGGCTGGCCGTGAACGGCAGCAAAAACAGCTGCCGGTACGAACAGCAGGAACAGCAGAAAAAAACGCTTCATTTCACGCTGAGCCTGTTTTTCAGGCTGTCCCCGTTGATCAGATTTCCTTTCAGAACAGGCTGTCCGCTGCAGACGGACTGAACGATCGAAATGATCCGCGAAGCCATTTCTACGCGGGTCTCGACGGTGTTCGCGCCGATATGCGGGGTGCATACAACATTCGGGAGCTTCAGAAGCTCGGGTTCGACCTCACTGTTGTTCGGAAAAACATCCATACCCGCGCCGGCCAGTTTCCCGGAATGCAGGAAACGGATCAGCATCTGCTGGTCAATGATCTCGCCCCTGGCGGTGTTGATAAGGATGCTGCCGGGTTTCATGCGCAGGAAGGCTTTTTCGTTGAACATACCGCGGGTCTCATCCGTCAGCGGGCAGTGGATCGAAACCACGTCCGAAGCTGAAAGAAGATCATGAAAATAGTAATAACGCATGCCTCGTTCCAGTCCGATCGGCAGCTGGTGCCGCTGGGTGTAGATCACTTTCATGTTCAGTCCGAGTGCCATCCGGGCCAGCTTTGAACCGATGTTCCCCATGCCGACGATCCCAAGGGTCTTCCCGGAGAGCGTGATCCCGGCATTGTGCCCGATCCGGAAAAGGGCGCTGACGTCAAACGGATTGGCCCGGAGCTTGATATTCAGTTCGGTGACACGCCGGGCGACGTCCAGCATCAGGGACAGGGCCAGCTCGGCCGCGGCGTTGGCCGTCAGGTCCGGGATGTTGTAAACAGGGACCTGCAGTGCCGAGGCGGCGGCAACGTCAATATCATCATATCCGGCACCGTTGACAACGATCACTTTGAGACGGAGCGCTTTGGCGATGATCTCCGAGGATACTCCTGCGGTGGCGATGATCCCTTCGGTGTTGGGAAGGATCTCGGAATACAGGACTGCTTTTTCCTCGCTGCTGAGGTTGTCCATGCAGACGACTTTGAATTCAGGTTCAAGCGGGGAGAAGTCTTCGTTGGGGACTTCTTTCATCACCAGGATATAACGTGTTGCCATATTTCTTCCGATCCTTCCGAATGAGATTATCTTTTGCGTACGGTGTTTCGGCGGTAACACACGAAAACACTGCCGCCCTGATCTCAATTTTAATTATAATATTTTTATGGAATTAAATCTGACATCCGGCAAAGATCCGTTCGTGATCCTCCTGCTTTCCGATACTCATGTAAACGGTCCGAAGGGCCGGATCCCTGAGCGGTATGAGGAAGGGATCCGCCGCTGCGAACCGGACCTGATCCTGCACTGCGGAGATATCTGTACGGAAGAAGTGATCGGGCAGCTCCGTGGAATCGCGCCGGTTTATGCTGTCCGCGGCAACAGGGATCTCTTTGAAAAAAAGACATC
>CADBKS010000157.1:0-7174 GCA_902795255.1 uncultured Chloroflexota bacterium | reverse complement strand
ATCTCCGGTCTAAAACTTACATTACCTTCTGCAGGGTCTTCGGCATAAGCCCTGATTACCGGAAAGTTGTCCGCATCCGGGATGATTTCGGTAAATATGACCTGTATTGTTTCGGTCACTCCCATGTCGGTTCGATGGAACAGCGGGAGGGAACGCTCCTGATCAATCCGGGCCATATGGATGTCACCTGGCGGGGCGGCAGTCTTCCCGCTCCTTCCTTCTGCGTCATTCAGACGTATCGGGACCGGATCGTGGTGCGCAAAACCATTTTTGCGGGTCAGACGATCTCGACGGAAACAACCATGTTCCCGCGGAAACACACGGGCTGACAGCCCTGCTTTGGTTCCTGCTCAACAGTGTTGTCCCGGGCAGAAATACCGATGCTCCGCGTACTGCGAGCGGACATTCAGAAAAAGACGTACCGGAGTCGGATGCAGCAGAAAGACTTTTGGACCAAATCCCCGCTTAATGCTTTCAGCTGTGATTTATACAGAGTTACTGCCATTCAGAAGCAGGGCGCCTCTTCATGGCTCAGTGGAAAGTCATTCCTGCCGGCGCCAGGTATCCCGGTTCGGGCTGTTGAGCCTGCCCGTATCCGGGGTGTTTTCCGTTCCTGCCTGCCAGGATTCCCGCATCCTGAATTCGGTGGGCGTCATCCCGATGACAGAACGGAAGACCGTTGAAAAATACATCTGGTCTTTGAACCCTACCTCAAAAGAGATCTCCTTGATGATCTTTTCCGTTCCTGCCAGCAGGATACAGGCACGCCGGATGCGGAATTCCGTCAGATAATTCTGGGGAGGCATGGAGATCTGTTCCATAAAAATGCGGTAAAGCCGGCTGCGGCTGATGCCCAAAGCGCCGGCAATATCCGTAACGCTGATGGGTTCTCCGTAATGCCCGGCGATGAAGTCACATGCCCGGTGGAACTGGGCAGCTCCGTGTTCCTGTTTCTGCCCGAGAATATTTTCATTATCTTTTATCAGATAGGACAGCAGGCTGTACAGCCCTGCACTCATCCTGATGGTTTCATGGGGCAGGTTGCCCCGCACCGCGTAGATCCCTGCAAGCAGATCCCGCATCTCATCGGGGTCGGATAAGGAGATCACCGGATTCCGTATGCTGAAGCGGGTAGCATCCAGTAAAAACCCCGCATCCGTTCCATTGAATCCGACCCACCAGAATTCCCATGGATCTTCCTCGTCGGCAATATAATTGATCGGCATGTTGGGGTAAATCAGGAAAGCGTCCCCGGTCTTCACGGGATAGCTGCGGTTATTGAGGATAAAGGTCCCTCTCCCCCTGATCACCAGATGGATCAGGTAGAAATCACGGATCTCCTGTCCCCGGCTTTCCAGAGGCGCGCACTGCTGCCGTCCCGTCCGGTACACTGTCAGCGAGGCCATGGTCCGGAGCTGATTTTTGAATGAAAATTTATATTCTTTTTCGTTCATAGGCATGTCATCAAAAACGAATAAACAGCAGTTCCATATCATTATAAGTTATTCACAAAAAAAGGCGTAATTAAATGTCTTTTTCGCCGTGTATCGCTAATGCCTTTTATTGCCACCGCAACAATATTTAATATCTGCGCAACTTCTTTTTATAGACAATCGGCGTTGATTCATGTAGAATCAATATAAAGATCAAAATATCCGCGGCTAAATTGCGTGTACCCCGATAAGAGTCCTGAGCCCTCACCACGGTCAATACAGACTCCGTCGGTAAAGTATATATAAAGATTTCGGAGTGGGAATATGGCAGCAAATGATGATCATTTAGACAGCCAGCCGTCCTTCTCAAGAAGCAGACGGTTCGGCAACTGGCTGAAAAACGCCTTCACGAATCCTTACAACATCCTCGTTTTTATTTCAGTCGTAGCGCTCGGCATTCTGGTCGTGTGGCCTCTCCTGCAGATGGTCTTCACGACATTTCAGCTCGCCCCGTCTGAAGCAAAGCGGGTTCACGGGACCGCCGGTGAATTTACGCTGTACTACTGGCAGCGCCTGTTCAACAGCCAGGTATCCCAGAACATGCTGTATAAGCCGCTCCTTCATTCGCTTCTGATCGCCTCCAGCGTATCCGTCCTGAGTATCCTGGTCGGTTCGCTGATCGCCTGGCTGATGGTGCGCAGCGATCTGCCATGGAAGGGCTTCTTCTCTATGGCGGTGATCATCCCCTATATGATCCCTTCATGGTGCAAATCCATGGCGTGGATCAGCACCTTTAAAACATCGCGGATCGGCGGATCCGCCGGTTTGCTGAGCTACCTGGGCATCACTGTCCCGGAATGGCTGGCGTACGGACCGGTGGCCATCATATTTGTGCTGACGATCCATTACTATGCTTATGCGTATCTGTTGGTTTCCGCGTCGCTGCGGTCGATCAACTCCGAGCTGGAGGAAATGGGTGAAGTGATTGGTGCCCCGCGCCTGATGATGCTGCGGAGGATCACCTTCCCCCTGGTCCTGCCCTCGATCCTTTCCGCCTTTATTCTGATCTTCTCCAAATCCATGGGGACCTTCGGCGTCCCGGCGTTTCTGGGGATGAAGGTCAGTTACTATACGATTTCCACCATGCTGTACAGCAACATCAAGCAGCAGCAGACCAATATGGCTTATGCCATCTCGCTGATCCTGATCGCCATCGCGGCCATCGTGATCTTTATCAACCAGCGGGTCATCGGCACCCGCAAATCCTACGCCACCATCGGCGGTAAGGGCGGACGTTCGACCCTTCTCTCGCTCAAAGGCGCCCGGATCCCGATCGTCGTCATTCTGATCCTTTTCCTTTGTGCCGCTGTGATCATGCCTATCGGTACGCTGATCCTGCAGAGCCTGATGCTGAAGCTCGGTGACTTCAGTCTGAGCAACCTCACCCTGCATTACTGGTTCGGCAAAGGCACGCCCGAAATCTTCAACAGTGAGCCGGGTGTACTGGTCAACCCGCAGTTCTATCAGGTGTTGGGCAACTCACTCAAGCTGGTGGTCATCGCTTCCCTGATCGCTACCTTCTGCGGCCAGATGATCGGTTATGTCAATTCCCGCGGCCGGCATCTCTTTTCCGGACGCCTGGTCGAGCAGCTGGTCTTCATCCCCTACCTGATCCCGTCCATTGCCTTCGGTGCCATGTACCTTTCCATGTTCGCCAAAGCAAAGACCATTGTGGTCTTCGGAAAAACGATCACGCTGCTGCCGTCGCTTTACGGCACATTCACGCTGCTTGTCCTGGTGACTGCGGTCAAAAACCTGCCGTTCTCCAGCCGGTCCGGAACAGCAAATATGCTGCAGATCAGTACCGAGCTGGAAGAAGCCGCCCATATGTCCGGAGCCCGCTTTATCACCAGAATGGGACGGATCATCCTGCCGCTTTCCAAAAACGGTTTTATGAGCGGCCTGATGCTGATCTTCATGGCCGTGATGAAGGAACTGGACCTGCTGGTCATCCTGATCTCACCGAAGACCCAGACCCTTCCGTATATGGCTTATTCCTACACCTCCGGCGGCATGGATCAGTATTCCAACGTCGTCGCGACACTGATGTTCCTCATTGTGTTTCTGATTTACTGGATCGCGAACAAATTCTTCAACGCTGACATCAGTCAGGGCTTCTGATCAACAAAGGAGAGTCTCCTATGAGCAATATCGTACTGAAAAACATCGACAAATTTTACGGCAGCAACCACGTCCTGAAAAACCTGAACCTGACCGTCAATGACGGCGAATTCATGACGCTCCTGGGCCCTTCCGGCTGCGGGAAGACAACGACGCTCCGTGTCATCGCGGGTCTGGAAAAACCGCAGAACGGCACCATCACCATGGACGGCAGGACCGTTGTAAATGCTAAAGAGCTCTTCTTTGAAGACCCGGGGAACCGTGAGATGAACCTGGTCTTCCAGTCCTACGCCCTGTGGCCGCATATGACTGTGTTCGACAACGTAGCTTTCACACTGCAGGTGAAAAAGGCTAAGAAGGAAGAGATCGGCAAGCGGGTCAATGACGCGCTGGAGAGGATGCGCATCCTGGAATTCGCAAAACGGTACCCTTCCGAGCTTTCCGGCGGCCAGCAGCAGCGTGTGGCGATCGCCCGTGCCATCGTCTCCCAGCCGAAAGTCCTTCTGCTGGATGAACCGCTTTCCAACCTTGACGCGAAACTGCGAGTGGATATGCGCTCGGAGATCAAACGTCTGCATCATGAGATGGGAACCACGATCATCTATGTGACCCACGACCAGATCGAAGCACTGACCATGTCCACCCGGATCGCCATTTTCTTCGAAGGGGTCCTGGAGCAGGTAGACGCTCCGATGACGCTATATCAGAATCCGGCTTCCCTGAAAGTCGCGGATTTCATCGGGAACCCGAGGATCAACTTCATCGACGGTACCGCCTCCATGAATTCGGACGGCAGCATGACCGTGGATTCTCCGGTGGGACAGATGAGATTCGGCAAGGAATACCTGACGGAAGATCTTCCTTCCGGGTCGTCCTTCCCGGTGGTACTGGGGATCCGTCCGGAAAAAATCGGCATTACCGGGATCAATGAAACCGGCACCACGGCAGGCGCGGTCTACTCCATACAGCCCGCGGGCGCGGATACCACGATCCACGTCAAAGTGGCTGATGAGATCATTCTTGCCAAAGAGATCGGCATCCGGAATTACCCGATCGACGCCCCTGTAGGCCTGAAGATCGATCCGGATCACCTGAACGTATTCTCCAAAGAAAGCGGCAGGCTCATCAAGACCGCTGTTCTGGAACAGTAAACTAAAGGCAGCTGTTGCCTTGGTAAAAATAGAAAAGGAGTGAATTATGAAAAAATTGTTGTCTCTGCTTCTGGCGTTCTGCATGATCCTCGGATGCAGCGCGGCCGCGCTGGCTGATGATCAGTGGGCCGAAGAAAACGGTCTGAACAAAACAGAATCCGTCGAAGAACTGTATGCCGCAGCGCTTGCTGAAGGCGGTATCGTGAACCTGTATGGCTGCACCGGCCGTGATGAAACGGTAGCTAAAAGCTTCGAAGCCGCTTATCCGGGCATGACCGTGAACTTCTTTGATCTGGGCATCAACGAAATGCTTGAAAAGTTCAGCCGCGAATACGAAGCCGGCATCCATACCGCGGACGTCCTTCAGCCGAAGGAACAGAGCGGCAGCATTTACATGGACTACATTCAGGAAGGTCTGCTGCACAACTATCATCCGGAAGATATTTTCGGTGATGTTGATCCCGCGTATCTGACCGTCACCCCGTTCGTTATCGAACTCGACTGGTGGAACTACAACACTGAACTGTACTCCGAAATGCCGATCACTTCCTGGTGGGATCTGACCAAACCGGAATGGAACGGGAAATTCGTATTCCTGGATCCGAATGGCGAACCGGACCTGATCGTTCTGTTCGAAAACCTGATCAAATATGCTGACCTGATGGCTGCTGACTACGAACGTGTCTTCGGTGAACCCATCACCCTGGCTGACAACGAACCGACCGCCGGCCATGCCTGGATCAACCGCGTCGCGAAGAACGGCGTCATCATCGAAACCTCCAACACCAACATCGTGAAGGCTGTCGGCGGAGCCAAAGGCATGACCGATGCTCCTCTCGGCTACGGTGTTTCCTCCAAACTGCGCGAACGCGACCAGCAGGGCTTTGTCCTGGGTGTCGATCCTGCTCACTTTGAAGACCAGACCCCGACCACCGCTGTCAGCTTCATGATCGCCCAGATCGCTGACCACTGCGAACATCCGAACGGCGCGAAACTCTTCGTCCGCTGGATCTGCGGTGAAGCCGATGGCCACGGCGAAGGCCTTGCCCCGTTCATCACCGCCGGTTCCTATCCGGTGTTCCCGAACGCCCCTGTGGCCGATGTTGAACAGCCTGCCTTCGATTCCATCCCGAAGTTTGACCTGGATCTGCAGTACTACTACGAAAACTACTACGATGTTTACGATTACTGGGTATCTGTCCAGCCGTAATTCATCATCTGACGAACATCAATATGACGGCAGAGGTTTCTCTGCCGTCATATCAATACAACCCACTGGAAAGGTCTCTTATGAATACTTATACTGACAGCGAACTGACGGAAAAACTGCTGAACCGGGAAGTGATCTATGAAGGAAAATATCCCCTGTGGCTGGATGAACACCTGCTGCCGGACGGCCGTACGATCAAAAGACAGCACCTTCATCATCCGGGCGGCGTTGCCATTCTGGCTGTCAATGAAGAGGGCTGCATTGCCTTTGTCAAGCAGTACCGTTATGCCATCGAACAGGTGACTGAAGAGATCCCGGCGGGAAAGCTTGACAAGATCGCCAACGAAGAACCGGTCCACGCAGCCGGCCGTGAACTGCGGGAAGAGACTGGGTACACCTCCTCCGAGATCGTTCCCATGGGGTTCATCTATTCCTCCCCCGGCGTTCTGGACGAGAAACTCTATCTGTTCTTCGCGAAAAACCTTTCCAAAAGCAGTCAGGATCTGGACGATGACGAGTTCATAAACGTCGAATGGATCCCTGCGGATGAAGTTCAGAGACGGATCGTCAGCGGTGAGATGACGGACGCTAAAGGGATCATTGCTTTCGCCCGCGCAAAATTCAGCGGTCTGATCTGATAACCGGCTTATGCGTTCTGATAACGACTCCCGGGCGAACCTGCTTTATGCTTTTTTCCTGAGCATTCTGTTTGTCATTATCGATTACGCTGTGATCATTTTGCTGACAGAACCGCTTGCCCGCCTTCTTCCGATCGCTGATGTCCGCCTGTCCAACATCGTTCACATGACTATCATGTCCCTGATCGGGACAGCCCTGGGCTGCATCGCATTCATCTCTTTCAGGGAGCGAAAATTTCTGGTGCCATGGGCTTATTCCTTTTTCCCTGTTTCTCTCATCCCTGCTGATTTTTACATTTTACAGCACAATCAGCCTTTCTGTCTCTAAAGCCAGAAACAGGGAGCAGGCGGTGGAGCTTGCTCTGATGCGGCAAAACTATACATACATCGAAGAAAACATTCAGCAGCAAAAGCGAGCCCTGCATGATACCCGGCAACTCCTTCGAAACATATCCGGCATCGCAAAAAACGAGCCAAAAGAGACACTGCTGAAATACATCGACGAGGCCATGGACCACACTGTTGTTTCAGACACAAGGTTTTGGGAGTTCGAATCTCCCC
>CADBKS010000156.1 GCA_902795255.1 uncultured Chloroflexota bacterium | reverse complement strand
AGCGCCGCATATTTTTTGCCGACTTCATGATAATCAGGGATCTCCACATTGGCGGCCAGCACCTGCAGATTGCCGACTTCACGGACAGCCTGCGTGATATCCGCCGTGATATCCTCCGCGTCCAGCCCGGCGTCTTTTCCTTCGGAAAAGCCGTCTTCAAGGCCTTCGGTCACCCCTTTGTATGAGCCCACAGCAATCCCCGTAAGTTTTCCCGCGCCGGAACCGATCCCGGCACCGATCTCACCCGAACGGTAATAAAACAGCCCCGCGGCCGAAGCAAGCAGAAGTGCCAGCAGCATCAGGACCGGCGGTTTAAAAAGGATCCGCAGCAGCATTTTCCGTTGAAACTCCTTCCTTCAGTGTAAGAAAATCACGGCAGCGGAGCGTCATCCCGGCCAATGCGTCCGTCACCTCCAGCTGGCGGTTCGCCGCGAACGGGCTCCAGATATTGACTGCTTCTCCGCGGTCCTCGGGTGCCAGAATGATCTCATATCCGGCATCCTGCCGCAGCATATAATCGAACTGCAGATCCTGTCCTTCCCGAAGCATTACCTGTCCATGGATCTGTTCATTACCGCTCCAGAACACGCATTCCCCGAGATCATCGGCCGTATCCAGAATCACCATGATCCCCGGCCGGATGGGATGAAACTTGACGATCTCACTGAAGTTATCCCTGAAATCGGAAAAACGCATTTCCTCGCGGTAAACATTGTCCTTTATATTCTTTCCGTAAATACACAAACCGCTGTCCGGACGGATCTCCACCGTGACCTTCTCATCTTCCGCGGGAAGCTCACTGCCTTCGGCATACTGCCTGCCAAGCACATCATAGAGCGCAAGCATACCTCTCACGACGGAAGGCACATGCCAGACCCCGTCCGGCTCGGCACTGTTCCGCCGGCTGACGGAAAGGCGGAACGTCATATCCTCCCGGTCCGGCACGGAAAAAAGGTATTCCCGGCTCCCGCCTGAAAGCTCCGGAAAAGGCAGCACCATACCGTCCGCGATGACCTTATATTCCGCCGGTACCCGGATCCGGATCTGATCCCCGGCCCTGAGTTCCGGGACCGTGATCTCCGTATCGGAAAAATTATTTGGCACCGAAAGGCCGTTTACCTGGATCAGCTCAACAATATTATGTATTTCGATCACGCTGCGGTTCCCGAAAATCGCCGCAGCACCGTCCAGAATGGAATCGACCGGGTTCAGAAAACTGACGCCGTTGCCCACCGTCATGGAGCCGTAAGGATGGAGCCAGACCTTATAATCCACATGCGCCGCATCGGAAGGCACCGAAAGAAAGGTGATCGTCCCGTCGCTAGTACGGTCCCAATAGGAGTCCGGTTCGGAACCGGCAAAATACCAGCCGTCCTTATATGCTCCGTAATCATAAACCACCCGGTAAGATCCCATCGGATCCAGCAGGACCGTTCCGTTTCCGTACCGTTTTCCGTTGATCTCCCAGGCGCCGTTTTCAAGCACATTCTCCTGATCCCCGCGGCGGTAAAGCGCGGAAAGCGTCACGGTACGGCTCCGATAACCGCCGAGCGGGATGACGGAAATCTCCGTTTCCGTGAAATCCTCCGGGATCCGGAAGACCGGCCCCGGCGCGTCCGCTGTTTCTGCCAGGACACGTTTCACCCTTCCGGCTGCATCGTACTCCCGTACCAGGAACCGCTGAAAGTAATAAAGTGAACCGGACGGATTCAGCAGCTCCGGTTCGGACGCATAGATCGTATCCCCCGGATCCAGCCGGCACCCGTCTTCCGGCAGCGCATCGGTGAGCGCTTCATCCCGGAAATAACGGACCCGGATATAGTCATTCCGTGCAAAACTCACCCGCACCGCACCGGATGGCGCTGCCTCATTTTCCGCGGACAAAATATCCAGTTCATCAGCGTGATAAGCACCGTCTTCATCCAGCCGGTCCGCGGACGCAAGCTCCAGATACTGCTGATAGGACGTGTCTGCTTCAACACCGGACTCCGCCCACATCACACGTTCCAGCCGTTCACGCACGGACGAACAGCCGCAGAAAAGGATCATACCCAAAAGCAGCAGAACTGCCTGATTCCGTTTAATTCTCATAACAGTATTTATACCATAATCATTTTTCGTACAGAACCGGGATCCTTCGGGAAATGAAGCGGCCCGGCGGAGCCATATAAAAAAGGGGCTGCAAAAGCCCCCTTATCGAACAAAGAATTCCGGTCCGTCTGCCGCTAAAAAGCCGCCGCACGGATTTCAGGATCAGAACAGATCCACCGTCCCGAACTGTCGATCCCCCGCATCACCGAGCCCCGGCAGGATATAACCGTGTTCGTTGAGTTTGGTGTCGATCGCCGCAAGGTGGATATCCACATCCGGATGCGCGGCATGGAGGGCATGGATCCCTTCCGGCGCACCGATCAGACCGACAAACTTGATCTTCTTCGCGCCCCATTTTTTCAGGACATCCGCCACAGCAATGGCCGATCCGCCCGTGGCAAGCATCGGATCCAGGATCAGGCACTGGTTGATCGTACGGTACTTCGGGAGCTTATTGTAATATTCGACCGGTTTCAGCGTCTCCTCATCCCGGTACAGGCCGATATGCAGGACACAGGCTGTCGGCATCAGTGCCCAGACACCGTTCACCATTCCCAGCCCGGCGCGCAGGATCGGGACCAGGGCGATCTGTTCGCTGATCTCATGAGCCGTCATGCTCATCATCGGTGTTTCAATTTGCTTCGGAGAAAGCGGCAGATCCCGGGTCGCCTCATAGCACAGAAGCGTACCCAGCTCACTGACCAGTTCGCAAAACTCTTTCGGCGTGGTGTTCTTATCACGAAGGATCGAAAGTTTATGCTCGATCAGCGGATGATTGGAGATATAGACATTCGGCATAGGATTTCCTCCTCTGGATCCAAAGACACTCTGTTTCGGTTATTATCAATGTATTTATCAAGCCGGACAGGTCTTCGGGACACCTGTCCGGTTCAATTATAACGCAGGAAGGACCGGATCCGGCCAGATCAGCGGAAAACCGCAAAGGACTGCGGCCCCATGGTCAGCATGCCGCTGTTCAGTGACGCGTTCCCGATCTGGAACAATGTTTCACGATGCTTTGAGACGGAGTTGATGCAGATCTCCGTACTGTTCGGATTGATGGCGATCAGCAGATGCCCGCGGCGGTAGATGAAAGGCTTTCCGGGTTCGCTGCAGATCACGGAGAAATTCTCATCCGCCTGCAGCTGCTCTTCCCGATGGCGCAGCGCCAGGACCGCTTTTACCGTATTCAGCAGTGAATCCGGATCCGCGGACTGCGACTCAACGGTCGGGGCATCATTTGCCGGATCCACCGGAAGGTAGAGTGCTTCCGGATCCGCGTCGGAGAATCCGAGATTTTTCCCGCTATTCCACTGCATCGGCGTCCGGGAACCGGTCCGGGTATAGCCGCCCTCTTTCGTCGGGACATCCAGGAAACGCATTCCGATCTCATCCCCGTAATAGAGGAAGGGGACACCGGGCATCGTAAAGATAAACGCGTAGGCCAGCTTCAGTTCCGATTCATCCAGGCCGTAACGCGGCCGGGTGGTATCATGATTGCAGGTCAGCATCGAAATATAACCGAGGTCTTTCGTATCCTCATACCAGTCCAGGTACTGGCCCAGGAACCGGTTGATATTGCCGCCGGAATCCTTTTTGAAATAACTCGCGTTATGTTCCGGATCCGTCTCATAATCCCGCAGCAGGGTACTGTAACCGTTTCCGCCATGATTCAGGTAGAAATCCATATCGAACCCGGCACGCAGCGCCTGTTTCGGGCTGCTCCACTCGGAAACCATCGCGGCGTTCGGGAACTCCAGGTCCAGCATCCGGCGGATATCCCGCCAGATCAGGCTGGTCCCGCTTTTTTCCCAGTCATCGTTTTTCACCAGGGAGTTGGCCATATCCACACGGAAGCCGTCGCAGCCGTGCGACAGCCAGAAGCGCATGATATCCTTCAGCGCCTCACGTGTTCTCAGGGCCTCCGGATGGTTCATCGGCATCTGCCAGGGCTGTTCCGGGTTCAGGAAACCGTAATTCAGGGCCGGCTGGCACTTGAAGAAATTCAGCACATAGCAGCCGTTCCGTTCGGATTCACCGCCGATATAGGGCATCCCGTGGGCGCCGGCCAGCCAGAAATCCGTCCAGATATAGCGGTCGCTGAACTCATTCCGTTCCGCTTTCTGACTTTCGCGGAACCAGGGATGTTCCTCGGAAGTATGTCCCGGGACCAGATCCAGCAGCACATGCATCCCGCGGGCATGGGCCTCATCAAAAAGCCGGTACAGATCCTCATTTGTCCCATAACGCGGTGCAGCAAGTTTGTAGTTACGGACATCATAACCTGCATCCTTGAACGGAGAATCATAACAGGGGTTGATCCACAGCGCGTTGCAGCCGAGATCGCAGATGTAATCCAGCTTCGAAATGATCCCGTTGAAATCCCCGATCCCGTCGCCGTTCGAATCGCAGAACGACTGCGGATAAATCTCATAAAAAACAGCATCCTTGAGCCATGCAGCTGCCATTGATATACCTTCCTTTTTCTGGCTAAAAGTTACAATTTATCTTACTATGGAATTCACTTTTTCCCGGATTCTGAGCGGAAATTATGTAACAACAGATCAGAAGCATATATACAAAAACAGGGCTCTCACCGTTCCGTAAGTGATATGTACCCTGTTTTCCGTTCCTGAAAAGCCGGATCTTAATGCTGCTGTGTCTCGAGATAAATGCGGACAAAATCATCAAACTTGTCATCCGGGCGGTTATGCTCCGGATCGATCAGATTGAACAGACAGGCCGGGATCTCCCTTTTTTTCAGGCTCTTGGCGATGCAGAGACTGCAGCCCTTCTCATGTTTTGTCGGGTGCAGCGGGCAGGCATAGTGTGTACAGGTACAGTGCGGACTTAAATTGACCATTCTTTCCTCCATTACAGATCCTTTCGGATCAGACAAAAATACATTTTCTCATAACATTATAATGTCATTACATTAGATTTCCGATAATTCCTCATCGGGAGAACATAACAAAAAATCCGTGACGATCATCACGGATCTTATTAATAGCTGTGAATTGCCTGCCGGATCAGCTCAGCGCATAAGATTCCAGTGCACCGCCGGGGGCATAGATCAGCTTCAGCGAAAAGGGGGCATCCCGGGTCTGCAGCAGCGGAAGGAAGATCCGGTCGCCTTCCCAGAGCGGCAGGTCCATGACGGAACGGATCGGGACCCACGCAAGCACGCCCTCACCGCACTCCGGCAGTTCCCGCACATCGGAATGCGCGGTATAGAGGAAAGTCAGTTCATTGCCCCAGTCCGGCAGGATGAAGGTAATGATGCCGCGCAGGCGCAGGTCCGTGAGCACCGCTCCGGCTTCCTCAAGCGCTTCCCGGCGGATACATTCCTCCGGAGATTCGTTTTCTTCCAGATGGCCGCCGATGCCGATCCACTTGCCGGCATTTTCATCAGCCGCGCCTTTTTTGACCCGGTGGAGCATCAGCCAGGCATCATCCCTTTCAATATAACAGAGTGTAGTCAGCCGCACGACGTTTTTCTCCGATCAAAGCTTTCAGTTTCCGGCAGGCTGCTTTTCGATGAACGAAAGATCCGCTGCCGCCGGGAACCCGTAAGCCGAATCCGCGCTGAAAACAGCACGCCGGATCGCTTCACTCATCACGTCAGCCGCGATCGTCCCGACCAGATCCTGATCCGCATTCACGTTCCCGACAGATAAGGCATAAATGCTGTCACCATCCGCCGTGGTATGCAGCGGCCGTATGCAGCGCGCATACCCGTCATGAGCCATGCCGGCGATCTTGCAGAGCTGGGCTTTGGAAAAAGCCGCGTTCGTCAGGATCACACCGATCGTCGTATTGCTGACATATTTGTTTTCCCGGACCACACTGCTGTTCTGCAGCATGTATTCGACCGAGTTGCGGAATCCGGACTTTTCCTCATTCAGCATCCCGGCGATCTCCCGGCCGGTCGTCCAGTCATAAATATCGCCGAGCGCGTTGACTGCCACGATCGCGCCGATCTTCAGATCACCGATCTGAACGGAATAACTGCCGATCCCGGTTTTCATACAGCTGTCCATCCCGGCGTACTTGCCCACCGTGGCACCGCAGCCCGCGCCGTAATTGCCGTCTTTGTAATTCGGGCTTTCCAGAGCGATCCGTGCCGCTTCGTATCCCATCGCGTGGTCCGGCCGTACGAATGTATCCCCGACGGTCAGATCAAACAGATCGGACTGCACCACCAGCGGGACTCTGGTCACACTGACATCGAAACCGATCCCGTGTTCTTCCAGATAATCCATCACACCGCCCGCAGCCGACAGGCCGAAGGCACTGCCGCCGCCAAGTACGACCGCGTGCACCTGCTGAGCCGCCATCAGGGGGTCCAGCAGCTGGGTTTCCCGTCCGGCAGGTCCGCCGCCCCGGATGTCCACTCCCGCAGCCATTCCGTCCGGCGCAATGATGACCGTCACACCGGTTCCGGCTTCCGCGTTTTCCGTCTGTCCGATAAAGACCGGGCCGACCTCCGTCACCTGGATCTCGGAATAAAGCTGTCCGCCGTCATCAGCCAGCACCGCACAGACGATCAGGGGGATCAGAAACAAAGGGATCGGTAAAAGTCTTTTCATCAGTTCATCTCCATGGTTCAGAATATGTTTCAAAATCAAACGTATTATAACCCACCGCAATCATCCGGTAAATACAAAAAGGCCCGGCAAAACCGGGCTACAGAATTTTATCGGCTTAGATCTTCAGTAATCAATCTCCAGTACCGAAACGGAAACGGCAGATCATTTGAAGACGATCGGCTCCGCAACAGTAAGAGTGACCGGACGGTACATCACATGGATCATCGTGCCTGCAGAAAGATAGAAGTAATGCCTGTCATTATCCCAGATGCTGAAATTCAGTCCTTCGTCTTCATTCATGTAATACATGGGACTGAAAATGACTGTGACGTCGCACCAGGAATCCACTTCCTCTTCAACCGGCGGACAGGTAAAGTAATATCCGCCTGCCGGGATATCGCCGCCGGCCAGATAATAACCCTGCGGCTGCAGATCCGCGGACAAAAGCGCCAGAAAGAGCAGATAAATTATTTTTTTCATAAGGTCCTTTCCTTCAATGATAATAATTTCCGATACAGCGTTCCACAGCCGGAAAAACGGCTTCAGTCGTCTGTCTCTACCCATTCAACATCTGTCCCGGCAAGGACAGCTTCGACAGCGTCTTTCAGCTCCGCCGTCCCGCGGATCTTCTCAAGCTTCGGCAGCCGAGTCAGGGCGGAAAGATCGCCGATCTCTGCCTTCGCCAGGGTAAGGACCTGCAGGTTCGGCATATTTTCGATCCCGTCCAGCGTCTCCAGATGCAGTCCGCGCAGGCAGAGGTCACGAAGATAAGGATGAGAGCCGACCCGGTCTATGGAAGGGATCGGGTCATAACCAACATCCAGGGATTCCAGCCAGTGGCATTGGCTCAGAACGGTCACATCCGTGATCCCGGTATCAAAAAGTTCCGCCTCCCGGAGCATGGGAATTTCCGCCAGCGGATCGGCATTATCAAGACGCAGATGCTTCAGCATAACAGCCCGGAGGTTTTTCATTTGCGAAAGAGCCAAAATATCGACATACCCCTGAAAAACGATACGAAGCTCCTCAAGCATCGGCATCATCAGCAGATCATCCAGTGTATGGACCGTACCGCGGGTATGGTCATCAATGCGCTGAGCAAGAAAGGGATCCGCCTCTGCATATACCTCCGTGCCGAAGATATAGAGCCGGTCCACACCGGCCAGATCTTCCGGATACAGCACCTTGTCCGGCCCCACCCCGAGTCTTGCCCGCACCGCCTTTTCGATCATCGGTTCGATAAAACTGACAGGCATTGCTTCAGGTCCTTTCGTACGGAAAAGATCACTGTACCGGCCGATGACAAATCCGAGACTTACCAACAGAAGCCCGCACAGCACCATACACAGGAGCGCTTTTCCGGAAAGCAGCGGCTTCCGCTCTGAGGGACGGGAGAGGGAAGCCCTGACCGCACGGATATCGGGGAAGCGGTCATCCGGTGAAAACGCTGTACAGCGGTCGATCGTATGCTGAAAGACCGGATCGATCTGAACATTCGGATTATTGCGGATGCTTCCGGTCACCATCCAGCGCAGAAGCACACCAAAAGCATAAATATCCGCCTTTTGGTCTGTCTGTCCGAAACCGTACTGTTCCGGAGGGGCATACCCTTTTGTGCCGAAAATGATGGTGTCCGATCCTGCACCCGCCTGATAAACCCGGGAGATATCAAAATCGATCAGCGTGACTTTTCCGTCAGGGCCGATGATGATATTCTCTGGCTTGATGTCCCGATGGATGATCGGCGGTGTATGGCTGTGCAGTCTGTTAAGAATGCCGCACAGCTGATCGGCGATCGATAGGATCTCCTGCCGGTCCGGTGTTTTTTCCTTCACGTAAAGGTTCAGCGGCATCCCGTCGATATATTCCCGGACGATGCAAACCGTCTTTTCATCCCGGAATGTTTCATAATGCTCCGGCAGGCCGGCTCCGGAAAGTGAATTAAGCAGTTCCGGATCCGGATGGACCGGAAAGATCTGTCTGTCAAAACATTTGGCGACCGCCTGCATGCCGTCTGATTTCCGCCGGACCAGAAAGGTCTCCCTGCCGCTGTGACTGGCAAGGCACTCCATCTGATCATAGGCCTGCAGAAAATCCTGCGGATAATGACTTTCGGATATCACCGATTCAATATTTTCAACGATCTTTCTGAGTTCGCTCATCTGTCATTACCTCCGATGATGGGCAGTCCAAGATCATAAAGAATGATTTCCGTATCCGACAGGGAGATCTTGTTATGCAGGCAGTAAATGATCACTGTGTCCCGCCTGATCCTGGGGTAAAGGATGCTTTTGCGCGCGATTTTCAGCATTTCCTGTGCCTGCGGGACATCTGCCCGGATGGCAAATGCCAGCTTCAGTACGGTATCCCTGGAGGGGTTCCGCTTGCCGCTGAACAGCTGATGTCCGTAAGATTTTTCAAGGTTTGCCCGCAGGATCACCTGTTCCGGGACCTCCTGATGTTTTTTGCACCATGCGGTCATATATTCGGCAAACGAAGGCAAAAGGAACGCTGACTCATCCCGCTGCAGAAAATGCTCGAGACTCCGTTCCTTGAATAACAACGCAAGCAATTCGTCTGTAGTAAAACCACTTTCGGCAGCCATAAAAAACCCTTCGATTACAATCATACCCGAATTAAAACAAAACAGGTGGGCAGTCAGCCCACCTGTTTGACTCCCGTCCGTCATACGGCCGGATGTTATTTACTGAAAACCAGGCGTTCGCCGTCGGAATCGACCTTCACGGTATCACCGTCGCTGAATTTCCCTTCCAGGATCTCCAGAGCCAGCGGATCCTGCAGCTCGTGCTGGATCGCACGCTTCAGCGGACGCGCGCCGAAATCGGTATCCGCGCCCTTGTCGACAATGTAATCCTTCGCGTTCTGTGTCAGTTCGATCCGGATGTCACGCTGGGCCAGCAGATCGGAAACGCGCTTCAGCTGGATATCCACGATGCGGTTCAGATCATCTTTCGTCAGACCGTGGAAGATCACGATCTCGTCCAGACGGTTCAGAAATTCCGGTTTGAAGGTCCGCTGCAGCACACGGTTCAGTTCGTCACGGGTGACGTTGTTCTTTTCAGCCAGCCACAGCTCAGAGCCCGCATTCGAGGTCATGATGATGACCGTATTGCGGAAGTCCACCGTACGGCCCTGACCGTCCGTCAGACGGCCGTCATCCAGCAGCTGGAGCATGACATTGAAGACCTCCGGATGCGCCTTTTCGATCTCATCGAACAGCACCACGCTGTAAGGCTTCCGGCGGACGGCTTCCGTCAGCTGACCGCCTTCCTCATAACCGACATATCCCGGAGGCGCCCCGACGAGACGGGAGACCGTATGCTTCTCCTGATATTCGCTCATATCGATACGAACCATGGCGCGTTCATC